>CAYWOE010000007.1:0-20086 GCA_964459855.1 uncultured Synechococcus sp.
CGTGTGCAGCGGAATCCTGGAACCACTTGTCGCTCGCTTGCTGCTGATTCATCGGTTCATTGCGAATGTTTAGCAATGTAACAGCAGATTGACTTCTGGCTTCAAGTGCTTTCTTTCTGATCTTCGCTGGCCGCCCAGTGGCAGATCGGTCCCTGCCCCTGACCGATGGCCAGAGCCTTTCCCAGGCCTCGTTTCACATAGGTGCGCGCCGCCTCGATGGCCGGTTCGAGTTGCTGCCCACGTGCGAGCCCCGCTGTGATGGCTGCCGAGAGCGTGCAGCCGGTCCCATGAGAGTGAGGTGTTTCAACCCAGTGTCCCTCGAGCCATCGGGGTTCTCCGTCAAACAGCAGGTCACGGCCTCCCTGGGATTGATCACTGCCGCTTTTGATCAGCACTGCGGCAGGGCCCTGGGCATGAATCACAGCGGCGGCTTTCTCCATATCGGAGTCATCGCTGAGTTCGTGTCCGCTGAGCAGACGCGCCTCGTGGCGATTCGGCGTCAGCAGGGTTGCCAGAGGCAGCAGGTCACGGCGAAGTGCGGCGATCGCCGAATCTTCGAGAAGAACCGCACCTGTGCGGCTCACCATCACCGGGTCAATCACCTTGGGAATGTTCCAGCCACCCAGCAGCTCAGCGGTGGTTTGAATCAGTTCGGTGTTGAGCAGCATTCCGGTTTTCAAAGCTTCGACTGCCAGGTCGCTCTGCACGGCTCGCAACTGAGCCTCCAGTCCTTCAGGCGGCATCGGGTCAACGCGCAGGACCCCGCAGGTGTTCTGGGCAGTAACGCAGGTCAGGGCACTGCAGCCATGCACCCTGAAGGCCATGAATGCTCTGAGATCAGCCTGGATTCCTGCTCCTCCGCCTGAATCGCTTCCAGCGATGGTGAGGGCGATCGGAGGTGTGATGTGCTGGGCCTTCATCAGGGTTTTCTCCAGATCACCGGCTTGCGGCGTTTCGGATAGAGCTCTCTGCACAGCTTGCAGACCGTGCCGTCACAGCCGCGTGCGGTGCAATGTTCCCGTCCATAGAAAATGATCTGCAGATGCAGCCGATTCCAGTGCTCTCGTGGAAAGAGGGCCTTGAGATCGGATTCCGTTCTGACGACGCTTTCCCCCTTGCTGAGCCCCCAGCGCTGGGCAAGGCGATGAATGTGGGTGTCAACGGGGAAGGCGGGAACGCCGAAGGCCTGGGCCATCACCACACTGGCGGTCTTGTGACCGACACCGGGAAGAGCCTCGAGCTGCTCAAAACTGCCGGGCACTTCACCGCCGTGGATGTTGACGAGAATGTGGGCGAGCTTGTGCACGTTGCGCGCCTTGGTTTTCGCCAACCCCAGCTGACGGATGTGGTTGTGAATCTCCGCTTCCTCCAGGGCTGCCATGGCGCTGGGAGTGGGCCCGGCGGCGAACAGGGCCGGAGTCACTTCATTCACTTTTTTGTCAGTGCATTGGGCACTGAGCAGAACGGCGATCAGCAGCGTGAAGGGATCGCTGTGATCCAGAGGAATCGGCGTCTCCGGATACTCCTCGTTCAGCCGATCGAGGATCAGTGTGGCCCTCTCGCTCTTCTTCATCATCAGCGTGAACGAACCGACATGATTGCAGCGCTTTGCTCGAGATGAGAGATTGGCCGACGTGCCCGCCGAACGTTCATGAGCTCTGAAGCGCGCAGGACCAGTTCTGATTCAGCGGAGGCTTACACGCGAGCTGTTCTCAGGGAAGAGAAGCGGCAGGAGCGTGAACGGCTGCAGCTCAATGAGGCCAGGAATCAGGAGAGCTGCGATGTCGATGAAGCTGATGAAGCCAGTGATCTTTTTCGACAGCACAGTCATCAACAATCGATGGAGGGTGGTTGAGCAAGGCTTACGGCAAAGCCTGTGCTTGCGCCGATGCACTCAGAGCGGCAGCTGACTGTTGCAACTCCTGCCTCTTTTCAAGTGGAGTTGCGTGCTGCCAACGCTGATTCAGATCCACAAGCGCTGTCAAAGCAGCTTGAGCAACTCGATTCTGCCGCACGTGACGTCTTTCCTCTGAAGCAGGCACTTGCATCAATGAATTCTGGTGAAAGTGATCTCCATCACACCTTTCTTCCGTCGTTGACGGATTAACCCTTCCATAGGGGATGGCAATCCTAAACAAGCTCTGAATTGATGAGCCAACCTGAACCAGACATCATTGATTTCGCCACGAAGAAGATTTTATTTTAATTGGTTCGAAAAACATGTTGATCAATTGCTCGGTGAGTTCAGGATGGAAGAGGCGCAAGTAATGGCAAGGAAATGGTAACTGTGAAATAGAAAATTTTTCAGTCAGTCAGCCATGCAAAGGGTCTATCGCTGATGGATATAAAGTGGAAATAACCTGAGCTGATCTGAGGGCTGATGTCCACGAAGCAGAACCACCAACCATTGACAACAGCACAGGCTGGTTCCTTTCTAGTTGCTTTTGTTATCACTATTTCGCTTTGGGTTCAACTCCTTTTGAGCTGGACGCGTGAAGGTGTGATTGCTCTCCAGCCTGTAACACTGTCCGATTACATCGTCATACTAGGTCTGTTTGTAGCGGTTCCTCTGATCATAATTGCGTTGTTCGTCGCCATGGCTGCTTATGTGGCCCTCAATCGAGTCAAGTCTGAATAGATGCTTGACAGCATCGGGAAGTCTCTCCGAGGGAGGTTGACGACTGATTGATCAAGAACCAGAGTCTTGCCTCCAGTTTTAATCAGATTTTGTGAAGTCTTGCAGTCGAGATCACATGAATCCACGTTTAGAACCAAAGACATTCCTGGTTATCGATCAATTAGTTGTGTTGACGATGGGAAAGCTCGCGAAGTGAGCCTTCTGGCGTTCGGCTTTTTGAACGTTTTCTTGCAAAGGTTGTTTGATATTCCATTTTTTCTTTGCTGCTCGCGAAATTGTTGATCCAATTGAGCATTGACTGGATTTCTGATCAGTGAAGCAAACATTGCTGAGGGCTTTGATCGCTAAACCTCAGTCAGCATGCAGACCATTGCAAAGGTGATCGGGAAGTAAACAACGTGTTCTTGTGCCACACCAATGCCTAATGCGCATAACAGCCCAACCAATGCCCAGGTCAGTGGATTTGTCATCTCCGAACACTGGCATCAGCACAAAGCTGAAGGCATCACCCGTTGTGACCAGATATCCCAGTTGTGTTTAGCTCGGATAGGGGATCACAGGCTGAGATAGATCGTTAACACTGAAGCCCTACCTCTGACAGGGCTTTGGATATGACACTGACCAAAGATCAGCAATGCCTTTATCAGGAGCTGATGGACACCGATACGGAGTTGTTTTACCTCACCCCCCGCGACTGCAAGCAGCTTGCAAAAGGACTGACACGCATGGGAGTCACGACACCACAGCAGCTGAAACAGTGGTTTGAAGCGTTGCTGGACGCTGACGACTGAGCCCCTGCCGAAGCGAATGCGAAAGGTCTTCTCGCGTCCGGCTCTGACCTGCGCCCATAAAAAAGACCCGGACGTCTGTCGGGTCTCGGGGGGTGTGAGGAGTTGGGTATCTCGGTGAGGAGAACCAACTGCCACAGATATAGCAGCCTCTTATGCCGTTCACCGGACTGGTCACAACTGGTTGCATATCATTG
This sequence comes from uncultured Synechococcus sp., assembly GCA_964459855.1. Taxonomy (GTDB): domain Bacteria; phylum Cyanobacteriota; class Cyanobacteriia; order PCC-6307; family Cyanobiaceae; genus Synechococcus_C. Next base: position 3,624 of record CAYWOE010000007.1, read on the forward strand.
CCTGGCCACTAAATTTCATTTGTGAGGAGAAAACACTCGCGGGGTGGAAACAAGGCAACACTCCCTCAAGAGTTTTCGAAACCCCTGCCTTCGGCGGGGGTTTCTTTTTGTCCATCTCGTTTGACTGAACCACTGCGGCCAGCAGACAGGTTTGGATGGCTCGCTCTCCAGTTCCCCTCATTGGCGATATTGGCGCATGTCAACGGTTGTTCTGATCAGAGGCAGATGAATTCATGCTCAGGGATGGGGCAGACCGCTTGCTGGTGTTTGAAGAAGCAGAAGGGCAATGAAGAAACGCTGAAGCGTTTCGTTGATCAATCCCAGCCTGATGCGTCAGCTTTGATAAAAGGTCTGTTTTCTGCCTGGTCGGCTGGAGTCGTTATTCCTGAGTGTTCTGATCGGAGAGCAACTCCTGCTGATCCTGAAAGGCCATCTCAGAAAAAACGGTTCGTTGGTATTGCCAAACCAAAGGCTTTGGTAATTAACAAGAATTTATTAAATATTATGAATGAAAACGTTGGCTCAATGGTAGCTCCCTTATGTGAATACTGCGCTGATTTTTCATGTGAACCGCACAGTTTGTGAATCCCGATTCCTTTACAAACTGCCTCCAGTGGATTTCACTGCTGATCAGGCTGATTCAGGTGGACATTCTGGAATCGCCAGGTTTCGCTCCTTGTTGACGCGTTTCTGAAGTTCACTGAAACGCACATCCCTGCTCGGAACTGAGAACCAGCGGCGTTTTCCGCCGACAACAATGAAGTTGTTCTCTTCACTTGATTTCTCATCAGGCATCGTTTTGCCTCCTTCGACTGCCTCAGCGGACATGTCAACCTTTCAACCTTTCGAACCTAACGAGAACTCAGTTCCGATGAACCTCGAATCAATGGTTTTCAGCAGAGTTTAAGATTTCAGTAAGGTTTCGGGGGTTTCAGGCGGATCGCCAGTGATTTCTTTCGAGCCTTCTGAGATGGTTGAGTCTGTTCATTCATCTCTCAGCTGAACCTCAGAAATGCTTTCTGCATTGGTGTTACTGATGTGAAAGTTCAATCCCCGCCCCTGTGAAATCAACTCATCACTGCGTTTCTCAGCTTGAGCTTCACGAAGCACTTGTGTTATCGGTTCTGACCAGCGGCCTCTCTTCTGCGGCGATCAGTTTTGTTTTGATCATGTGGTTTGATCTGATGCCGTAATCACCTCGAGGTTGATTTGTCGCATCTCTCCCGATGCAGGATGCTTGTCGTGATGACGCGCTTCAGTCGTATCCTCCGCGCAGGTTGTGTTGATGGCCATGTCCAGCAGGCGAATTGCTTTGTTGATCGGAACTCTGGTTGGGTTGATCGCGATTGTTGCCTGGATCGCTGAAATCGATCTTGCCTTTGAGGAGTCAGCGGAGGAGCAGGAGCCAGGCCAGAAATCGCTCGTCATCGAAGAGGCTGCTTCCGGTCAGAGGGCCCCTGCCGATTGAGCCTCGCGGTTTGTCTTTCCTGATTGCATGTGGACTGAGTGTTGTCAGTTCTGAATGCACCACCTTGTGATCAGGAATTTTATTTTGGTGGTGTGAGCCAGTCATCAACCGTTCGTTGACCATTCTTTCGTACTTCTGTTGGCGTTTTTGTCTGTTGATTGCGAAAGCTGCCAAAAGCCGCCATTACAAACTGCAGGTCAAGCCGCCAAACATATTCCACTGATCAAGTTGCATTGATTCTGGCTCTGCTTGAGGTATCAAGCAGTCACTGAAACACCAGAGCGATTCCGGTTTGTATTGCAGGAATTACTTCAGCTTCACGATGTGCTGTGTTTCTCCTTCAGCTGAAAGAGCGCTCTGCTTCGACTGACTGTTGATGTCTGGCTAATGTGTGTTCATGCTTTGCCGATGAATGAATCGCTTCTGCCACTTTGACAGCCTCATCCGCTCTGATTAGCCTGAAAGCAGTTGCCTCGTCTATGTGGTTCAAACATTAATTCTGGTCATTCTTGGGCTGGCATGGGCCTTTTATGTGAAAAGAACAAAAGCGACGATCAGGCGACTCAGGCAAGAGGTTCGAGAAAATCAGCTGCTTGAGCATGCTGCGATCAATTGGTGCTGTTGTGCTGTTCAGCGAGCTGACAACAGGGAAGAGCTGTTGAAAGCCTTTCGGCAGTTTGTGGATACCGGTCGGGAAATCATTGATTTTCCAGATCGTCTTGAGGAGTTCATGCGTGTCAACAGCCTCACCGAAGTTCAACATATGAGAAATGTTCTCGTTCTTGACAAGGTGATTCAATCGTTTGAATAACGCTGATGATGGATCTCGGAGAGTGCGTCCCTGATCAGCCTTTCTTCTGCAAGGAATGATTGTTTGAAGATATACTTAATCAATCAGTTTTTTCTGGCGGATCTTGATGTTTGTTTGAGAATTAAATTTCTTCCTGGTTCGATGATCAGTTTGGTGAATGTTCAGGAGTCGGGTTTGATGGCCTCCCTGACTGTTTCCACGCCTTTCTGAATTGCTTCAGCGGGAGCTCTGAGCTTCTGCTGCTGCGTATTTGACCAGATGTTCACGGCATAGACGATGGCTCCACCCATGATCAAAGCCGCAAGCACAAGACCCACCCCGTTGCCACCCTGCTGAATCACCACGGGTTTTTGCTGCTCCTGATCAACCATGGCGTGCTCCTTGCGGATCGTGTTGCCATGGTTGTAGCCAGTCATTGCTGCGCTGACCTTCATGAACGACAGGTTTGATCGATTGCAGGGTTGTCGCTATGACGAACGGCAACGTCAACAGTTCGGAGTGATCAGGTCATGCTCACCACCAGCACTCGTCTGAAACTGCAGTCGATCCTCAGACGTCTGGCTGAAGGATCAAGCATCAGTCTCTCCGAGCGTGTCTATCTGCAGAAATTCGCTGATTGCGACCGCAGCGTCTCTTCGTGGCTGCGTCAGGCTCGGCGACAACAGCTTGCCGGCCGCCATCGAACAGGCGTGGACAGCCTTCTTGATGATCTGAACCTCGGCAGTGCGGAACCCGACCAGCAACATCGCCCCGAAGCCGATGACCTCGGCGACTGGTTCGGTGGTGCTGATGCCTGGTTGAGGCGTGACTGAGGCTCGCCTAGCGTCGAACCAGCATCGATTCCGAAAATCTTGAACACAACGTCCCGGGGAGTGATCTACGTTTCGACCTGGGTCGTGATCTGGGGAACGGCATCCTCGCTTGTGGACTGGCTGCTTCTCAACGCTGATCTCTATCAGGAGGGCAGCTTCGGTCAGGCCGCCACTTTCATCGGCTACGGAGCTGCCGCCTCCGTGCTCGCAGTGAAGCTTTCCAGCCGGTTCCTGTTCAACGGCAACAGCGCCCAGGACAGCTCGAACGCCGATCAATCCGGCGATTAGTCAGGGGTTCTGTGAACGGCAAGCGCCGCCAGCAGTCCTGCCACGAATCCTGAGGCATGACCGACCCAGCTCACACCGGCCGGGGAGGCCCAGGGCAGCAGGCCCGGAAGAGCACTTCCGTAAAGGAGCAGCGCAACAATGCTGAGCAGAATGGACAGAGGTCGTCGTTCGAGAAAACCGATCAGCACCAGATAGCCCAGCAATCCGTACACCACACCCGACAGTCCGTGGGCACCGACCGGCCAGATCAGCCAGATCGGTATCTCCATCAGGATCACGGCGATCCAGACACTCAGATAAGCCTTCCGGCTTCGTGCCAGCACCAGGTAGCTGAGCGGAAGAAAGACCAGGCTGTTCGCGACAAGATGGCCCAGCCCAGCGTGGCTGAACGGCGCCGTGAACAATGTCCACCAGGGAGTTCCGGGGCCCATGGCCAGATTCCAGCGACCAGCGAACAGCAGTTGATCCACCAGTTCCTGGAGCCAGGCAAGGCCGAGCAGAATCAGCGGCAGAGCGATCAATGTCTGAACAGATTTCCTGTCATCACTGAAGCAGTCTTGCGCTGATCAGGTCACCCCGGGTTGATGACAGCCGATGTTCAAGTGACGGAATGCAGCTCTGACCCGCTATGAACTGACCAGACACCGAGCGGATCACTCCATGACCACCAAGTGTGAGGTGATCGTGATCGGCAGTGGCATCGGCGGGCTCTGCTGTGCTGCGCTGTGTGCCCGGGCGGGGCATGAGGTCATGGTTCTTGAAGCCCATGGCCACGCCGGCGGTGCCGCCCATGGATTCGAGCGACAGGGGTATCACTTCGAATCAGGGCCCTCACTCTGGAGCGGTCTGGGCCGCTGGCCCAGCAGTAATCCGCTGGCACAGATCCTCAAGGCCCTTGATGAGAATCTGGAGGTGATCCCCTACAGGGACTGGGATGTGCTCTTCCCTGAGGGGCATCTGCGCATCGGAGTGGGTGCCGATGGCTTTGAGAAGGTCGTTGCCGAGCTGCGTGGACCAGTGGCTGTGGAGGAGTGGCGTCGCTTCGCGGAGGTCCTGCAGCCGATCGCAGCAGCAGCGGATGCCCTGCCTCTGCTGGCGCTGCCCCCGGGAGGCCTCGATGGTCTTGGCCCCCTGCTGCGCCGCAGTGGTCGCCTGCTGCCCCATCTGCCGGCTCTGCGTCATCTCAGCGGAGCCTTCGGACCGATGGTGGACCGCCATCTTCAGGATCCCTTCCTTCGCCACTGGGTTGATCTGCTCTGCTTTCTGATCAGTGGGATGCCGATGGCGGACACCAATGCCGCGGCCATGGCGACATTGTTCGGTGAATGGTTTGAACCTGAAGCCTGTCTTGATTTCCCGAAAGGTGGCAGTGCGTCCGTTGTGCAGGCGCTGGTGCGTGGCCTGCAGAAACATGGCGGCGGCCTGCGGCTTGGAGCCCGCGTGAAGCGGATTCTGGTTGATGGTGACCGTGCCGTCGGCGTTGAACTGATCAACGGCGAGCAGCTGGCAGCCGACCATGTGGTCAGCAATGCCGATGCCTGGAGCACGGCGGCTCTTCTGCCTGAAACGACATCACCCTCCTGGCGTCGTCAACGCCTGCAGACACCGGCATGTGCTTCCTTTCTTCATCTGCATCTGGGATTTGATGCCGCTGGCCTCGAGGATCTGCCCATTCACACGGTGTGGGTCGGAGACTGGCAGCGAGGGATTGATGCTGAACGCAATGCAGTGGTGGTGTCGATTCCATCGGTGCTCGATCCGTCCATGGCGCCCGCGGGTCAGCATGTGCTGCATGCGTATACGCCGGCCAATGAACCCTGGTCGCAATGGAGTGGTCTGGAGCGTTCAACGCAGGCTTATGAGCAGCAGCGTGAGAACCGCTGCTCGGTGTTCTGGGATGTTCTGGAGCAACGCATTCCCGATCTGCGCAGTCGCTGCCGGATCGTGATGGAGGGCACTCCCCTCACGCACCGCCATTACCTGTCGGTGCATCACGGGAGTTACGGCCCGGCGCTTTCGGCTGCCAAGGGATTGTTCCCCGGTGTGCAGACACCCCTGAAGGGATTGCTTCAGTGCGGTGCCAGCACCTTCCCCGGGATCGGTATTCCTCCGGTGGCCGCCAGCGGTGCCATGGCCGCCCATGCGATCACCGGCCAACGGGCTCAGAAGCAACTGCTTGAGAGCCTGTCGCTCTGAACACTGATGCGTTTTCGGCTGTGCTGGTTGCAGAGTGGCCTGCTCACTCGGGCCGTGTGCCGCCCCCGGCCAGGAGTGCCAGCACCGTGAGTCCTCCGAGCAACACCCCGCCGGCGGCGGCAACGGCAACAGCAATCAATGGTTTGTCCTTGACAGGTTGCTGAAGTCGGGGCCTGAGGGTTTCGTCGAGTTCATGCAGGGTGGCGTCCAGTTGTTTCTGCAGAGGATCGATGGCCTCCACGACCTGCTCACGGACAGTGCGCAGATTCGGATCGCTGACCTGCTCAGGTTCCACCACAGCGGATCGACCGTTGCTGGAGACCTTGTGTTCATGGTGAGGAGCCATGGCGTCGGTTGGTGAACGTCCTCCCTGAACTAGCCACGGTCCCCCCATGAAGGACGCGCTTCGTCGATGGTTTCTTTAGGTTCCGGTGTCGTTGGACAGCAGGTATTCACCGTGGTCGTGCAGGTCTTGAACGACAACGAGCGCTTCAAGCTCGATGACAGTGATGATGCGCTGTTCTACAGCGATCCCCGCTTTGTCCAGCATCTCGACGCCGCGTTTCGCCAGAGGCTGACGCGGCTGTATCGCGAGCGCATCCCCAGTTGCGCCGTGGTGCTGGATCTGATGAGCAGCTGGGTGAGTCACCTTCCTGACGATCAGAGGTACGAGCAGGTGATCGGCCATGGGCTCAACGAACAGGAGCTCCAGGCCAATCCGCGTCTTGATCGTCACTGGGTGCAGAACCTGAACCGTGATCAGCAGCTGCCGCTCGACGATGCCAGTGTCGATTGCACGCTGATCGTTGCCGGCTGGCAATATCTGCAGCAACCGGAGGCCGTTGCGGCCGAGCTGCTGCGCATCACCCGACCAAGAGGTCAGGTCATCTGTGCTTTCAGCAATCGCATGTTCTTCACCAAAGCCCCTCAGATCTGGACCGATGGTGCGGATGGCGATCACCTCCGTTATGTGGCCGAGGTGATGATGGCCCAGGGCTGGCCCAGGCCTGAGCTTGTTGCTGAGCAGACCCAGCAGTCCGGACCTCTCGGCTGGGTTGGCGCGAAGGGGGATCCATTCTTTGCGGTGATCGCCACAAAACCGTTGTCTTCAGATCACAGCTGAACTGTCTGAGTCATCCGGGGGGATCGGCTGCCAGCCGCGTTGCCATTTGCTCGCGTCCTTGAGGTCCTTCCAGTTCTCCCTGAGGCGAACCCGCGGGCTCAGCAACGAGACCAGCTCAACCCAGCGATCAGAGCCTCGTCCACCCTGAAGCACCACGCGGAAATGCCGGCGTCCCTCTCTCGGACTGAAACTGGTCCAGGCTTCAGCCGGTTTCCAAGACACAGATCTGCAGGATGATGGAGATCATGATCATGCCCTGCGGCCTCTCAGCAGCTTGCGATGGCCTCCTGCAGTCTCACCACAGGCTGCTCCCTTGAGCTGGTGACCTCCAGGATTCTGCCGATCGAATCTGATGTGTTCAGAGCTTCAATGCAGCAGCGCGCCACCAAACGTCTCGGGATTGAATCGCTTTCCTGCCTGTCGGCTCCTGTCCAGAGCACGCCTTCAGCCTCAAGATCGTCCTCCCGCTCAGAAAGACCGCCAGGCCTGATCACCGTCCAGTCGAGTCCACTTCTCTCCAGAGAGCGTTCGCCGACGCGTTTCCAGACCAGGATCAAGCCGAACAGATTGAGGGGGTGCCTCCAGCGGCCTGCACACAGTGAGCTCACCAGCACCACTCTGTTCACACCGACGCGCCTGCAGCTTTCGATCTGGCGTTCAACGCCCCAGGCATCCACCTTCATCGGGCCTGTCAGGTCAACGGAGGGACGGGCACCCGTTGCGATCACCAGCGCATCCGCCCCGCGCAGAGACTCGTCCAGTGCGCTGCCGTCCATCAGGCTGAGTCGATGCTGTTCACAACCTTCCAGGGTTGGAGGAATCCTGGATTCCGGGCGCAGCAGCAGCCTGGCCTGATCCCCGGCAGCAAGGACTTCCTCAGCGACTCGGAAACCTGTCTTCCCTGAAGCACCGCTTACGGCAATCGTGCGTGTCATGTGCGATGGAGCAGGGCAGCAGACCCTAGCTGTAATGCCATGACCAGGCTTCCCCGCTGATACACGAACAGTCCTTCATTCGACAAGCTCTTCTCTGATGGCCTTCACAGCGCTGTCGGTTCTGTTCCTGGCATGCAGCTTTCTGATCACCGCCTGAACATGCTGCCTTGCCGTGACATCGGCAATGTGTAACTCAGCACCGATTTCATGATTGGTCATGCCATCGCAGACCAACGCAAGAACATCAAGCTCTCGTCTGGACAGGAGATCACTTTTTTTGAAATGACTGGGGTCGAGAATGTGGTGGATAAGGGGGTCGACGTAATTGATTCTGTTCTTCACTGAGTGGAGGACATGATGAATCGTGAATGTCTCGAAACCGCGCTGAGTCAAGATGATGTTTGCCGGTGAATCGAGAGCTTCCTTGAGTGACGAGGGATTGACAGTGTTGAGAGTCAGCACGGTGATGTGATGACCTCCTGATGCAGCCAATCCCTGGTCATGGATCGCATTGATCAGCCCCACGCCGGAGCCGTCGTCGAGTCGACCACTGATGAAGATCAACAAGGGATCTTGCGAGCTCTGGACTAATTCGAGGCATTCACTTTGTGATGTGCAGACTCCAACAAGATGTTGAGTTTTTGATTCAGGATCAATGGCAAAAAGCGTTGCCATTGATATCGCTGTCGGCTTATGCCCACAGCAGATCAAGATCTTGTGCCCCCAGTCTGATTGATTAAGGATCTTCTGCCATTCGTCAAAGCTCTCGTTGAGAAGTATTTTCACGGAGATCTGTGAAGGCTTTTCTCAAACTATCAATCAGTCATTGATCTGATGATTTTGAGTATCGATTCCTACGGCGACGGCAACCGATCCACGCGATAAGGAGACTGCTCGGAGTTCTGCTCCGGAAAGCGTCTGGGGAGTTGAGACGGGCCGCCACCCGTCTTTTTTGTTCGCTCGTTCAGACTCGGGTTCTCTTCATCGGATTCCATGCCTGGCAAGGATGTCGATCTTGTTGTGATCGGAGCTGGACTGTCCGGTTGCGCTCTTGTGGCTGCGCTGAGGAAAAGGGACTGGCAGGGAACCATTCAGATCTTCGAGGCAGGCCGTGGGCCCGGTGGTCGTTGTGCCACCAGGCGTCGACGCGATGACTCTCTCTGGCGGCTGGATCACGGATCCCCGACGTTGAGTTTCCATGCCGCCCCCCGTGGTCAGCTGCTCGAGCTGATGACTTCGCTTCAGCAACGCGGCGTTGTTCGTGTTGACGACGATCCTGTCGTCGGCCTGGATCATCTCGGCAATGCTGTTGAAGCTCCGGAGCATCCTCTGCTGCAGGGGCCACGATGGCGAGGGGTTCCCACCATGGCTTCGGTGGCTGAGACATTGCTGTCCGATGGTGCTGAGGGTGTTGATGTCTGCTTCGGAGAACGGATTCAGTCGCTTTCAAAAGTTGATGGACGCTGGCTGCTTGCCGGTGGAGTGCGTGCGGCAAGACTCGTGCTCAGCGGCACACTGCTTGCCCATCCCCGTTCACTGGCCATGCTCGGCTGGAGAGATGTTCCCCTGCGACAGGCCGTTCACGAGGGCCATGATCCTGCCCTTGATGCAGCGCTTGAATGGATTGCCGGCCTCAAAGCGAGCATCCGCTGGAATCTGATGCTGGAGTTTCCTGCCGCTGAGTACGATCGATTGCCGCGGCAGATCTGGCTGACACCACGAGCGCAGAGTCATTTCGCAGTGGAACGCATGGTGATTCAGGCGCAGCAGCGCAATCGCATCGGCCTGGTGATGCATGGCGTTGATGACGGAGCGCGGATCACCCCCGATACACAGCCTCAGTTGCTGAAGGCTCAGGAACAGCGATTGCTGAGCGTGTTGCCGGAGCTGCTCCGCCCCTGGCCATCCCTGCAGCGGATGCTGTCGAGTGCTCAATCGCTCGGCGTGATGCGCTGGGGAGCTGCGCAACCTCTGGAGCAGGGAATGCCGACGACACTGCAGTGGTGCCCTCAGGCCAATGTGGGGTTCTGTGGTGACTGGATCGCCGGATGCGGCTTCGGAATGGCGGAAGGCGCTCTCCGGAGTGCCCTTGATCTGGCTGAGTCGATCGACTCCTGAGACTCCGCAATCTGCGCAGAGCTGTCACCTCTGGTTGAGTTGCGGAAATCATCACAGGATTGTGATAACTGCTGGCCGGAATCCGAGCAGCGCGTCACAACAGAGAAAAGGTCGTTTCCCATGAGCAGCCGATTCCAGCCTGTCCGGGTTCATGCCAGTGTTCACGATGACGAGCCGTGCCAGTGCCAGGACTGCGTGGCTTTGCGTCGACGTTTGACGCAGATGGTCAATCAGACGAAGCCGTTCCCGGGGACGCATCGTTCCGTGTATGCCTGTCGTTGAGACAGGGTGTTGTTCTTTGGTCTGATTTCGCCATCACAAAAGGCTTAACCGGCGGTTTGTTGGATGATATTTGTCTGTGTGTTCGGTGACCTCGCAATCCTTTTCGACAGGAATCACGACATTGATTGAGATGTTGTCAGTGATATCTGCTGCCCTCTGTGCCATCAGCCGTATTCAGGTGCCCAGCCTGCGGTGTCCTGCCAGGTGGGGGACCAGTGTTGGCAGCGCTTGGTGAGATGTTCGCCCTGTCTGAGCAGTTGCTGCCTGAGGTTGCAGGCCACCATGGTTCGGCAGTGCCCATCGACCCCGTAAGTGAAGTGCTGGCAGGTGAGGCAGATCCGGGCTCCCTTCCAGTTGCGAAGCTCACGATCGTCAACGTAATCCCATTCCTCCATCACCGACTGACTGATAGTACAGCTGTACTAATACGGCATGCCGGGTCCGGTCAAGTGGCTTCAGGAAAGTTTCGGATCAGTGCAAGGCGAAATGCCCTTCTCGGGAGATTCGGAAGTTGATGGAATGCGTCATCGTGTCTGGGTGCAAGGAGCTTGGATGGCTTCCGGAAACGCCCGCTTGGTGATGTTCCCTGAACGTCATCTCAAGCCAGCGATGGAGCCGATACTGTTCAGAATCCTTCTCTTTCTCACAACGCGATGCGCAGGTTGCTTGCGGCTTTGCTCTTTCTGGCGACATTCGGCCTTGCATTGGTCAGTGGCGTCAGAGCCGACTACTCGATTCATGTCGGGGCGAGAACGCCGCCTGCAGAGGCGCACTGTCGTCGGGTTGGAACGCGCAGCACTGATGAGGGCAGGCTTCTGAACGTTTATGTCTGCCGCCCTTGAAAAAGGCAGAGTGCCGGTTTTGTCCCTTGCTGTTCTCGTCGTGACGCCCATGGCGGGGTGAGATTCGAGTCATTCCGTTTTCGCGTTGAGTTGGATGTGTGCATGCACACGTCCAACTCGTCAGCTCAGGCTTCAGGCGACGCAGAGATCAAGCCGGCGGAGACTTCTCAGTTGCCGAATCCCTTTTTGGAAGATTTCGATTGATCCTTCCTGATGTTGATCTCAGTTTTGGTTGACGTGGAGGTGCTGTCGAAAAAAATGCCATCCAGCCAAACGGTGATGATGTAAACGGCGATCAGCACCGGAATCAGCACAAGCCACTGATTCTCAAAGTCGTAGGGAAGCCGCTGAATGCCGAAGATTGCTAGATATCCGGTGATCAGCGTGAGGATGAATCTGCGGATGCTGGATGAACTCATGACTGGTTGCACTCTGCAATGGCTTCGAGGTGGGAAACAATCAGCACCTCACTTGTTGATCGGGCCTTATTTGCGGATTGTTTCACTCAGTCAACGGCCTGAGATACCAGTTTTGAGGCGCTTTTGGGAAGAGCAAGGCTTTGCGCTGGTCTGCAGGGAGCAGGACTTCTGACGGAATCACCGGATTCATGGTTGATAGCCAATGATCAGTGTATAGGTTTCAGTGGGCTCTCTTATCGCTGAAATATGTGGTTTCCTGCTATCAATCGAGAAACATCGAACATCAATGAAAACAGTGATTCTGATAAGTGGTCTTTTGAGAGTCTCAGCAGTGGCTGCTTTCGCATTGCCTGTTAATTCCCAGCCACTTGATTCTAAGCTGGCTATTTTGCACTACGGCCTCACGTATGGAATGGGTAGTGTTCTTTGTGATCTGGCCGCGAAAGAGATGATTGAGAAGGATTATGCCCAGGGTTATATGTTGGGATATATTCAAACACTTGTCGCTGATCCAAAAACAGCAAGTTTTAAAGCAGGTATTGAGTATGCCTATGAATCCCTGGTTAAGGAGTATGAAAACTGCAAAAATATTCTTGAGTAGATGGGTCTCAATGGAGCTTTGCAGGGTGCTTGAGCGCTGCTCAGTCATTGATCCTCAGTCACCGCCTTCTCTACTTTCTTTGTTAAAAAAATGAGAAGAAATTCAAGGTTTCCTTCTCTTTCTGACACTGCATTCGTCATCGAACCAGGCACTGCCTTGTCTTCGGCGCATGTCAGCACATTGCCCTGCTGCTGAACCATGGTCATGTTGATTGAGACATTGCGCCTGAATCCTCAGTCCTTGATATAGAGGAACTTGCGTTACTTCTTTGTTGACTTCTGTCGAATGCTTTGGCTTGACATGTGTTGAGGGCTACTTAATTTTTGTAAGCCCTTATAAAGTTCTGTGTTGATGAGATGGTGTGGATTGGCATTATTTCTCGGATGCATGATTATCAGGCAATCTTGCACGGGAGGGACGTTATGGAACTGCCGAAATATGAGTGGCGCAAAAAAGATGCTGGCATGATTAGAGACTGGTGGAAGCAGCGAATACAGCAACTTTGTCTTAACGGTGAATACCAGAATGCCGATGCATTATTCAGAGAGTTTGATCTGAATGATGATTAGATTCAGGCAGCACCAAGAGAGTGTTCACGAAGCAACAACTGTCTATCGATGAGCCCTCTGAGGGTTGCAGATCGTTGGCTCATCGCCTGCTGCTCAGTGCCATGGGTAACGTCACTGACTCTCGAGTGATCGTTCCAGGCTTGCAAGGCGTTGTGCATTCACGCCGAGGTCGGATTCACCGAGGCGTGAGATCGAGCGTGCCTCCACAGTGACGTCGTCGCTGGCGACCAGTTCAAGATCATCAACGAACCCAAAGATTCTGCTGCTGTAGGTGGCATGCAGGTAGTTGTTGCTCTGCTGGACGATCTCGGCTCTGGGGGTGTTTTCCACTGTCTGGGAGAGCTGCCGCAGAGCAGCAGCGGAGTCGCTCACCCGCCATGTTGCACTCGCGCAGTGGGCAGGGCTCTCGCACGGACTGAGATGACCTCCATCGGCGCCAAGGTCGGCCGGCACAGGTCCGATCAGATGGAACAGGCCCAGCAGGAGCGGAATGGTGATCTGAAGCAGAATCAGGTGCATGCTGATCAGACGTTCAAGCCTTCAGGCATCCTATGAGCCCCTGCGAATGATCATTGAACATGAACGTTCACCCTGTCTTCGTTCAGCGAAATGATGTCGATGGCATCTTGCATGTTCCTTGCAAAGCTTTGCTTCGACGCATCCTTTGCAGCTGAAATTGTGTAAAACATTTTGCCGTTGTTTTGGTTTAGGGCTAAATCTTGTGAAGCAGCCTGTTGGTCATGAAGATCCTGAGCGCAATCATCCTGAGCCTTTTGCTTCTTGGATTCGGACCTGAGGCGTTTGCCAATGATTTATCAATCTCCGCCACTGGCCGGAGCAGGGAATTAACAATCAACAAGCTTTTAACGAAGGTGCCTGAGGGTGCAGCAATCACAGATGCATCCTGCAAAAGGATTGGAATTGCAGGTATCAATTATCAGTATCGCTGTTCTGTTGCCTGGGAATTCAGCAATCAATATCTGGGCGCAACATGATCGTGTTCTGCATGATCGCTCCTGCACCGATCAGGTCCATCGAACGGGGTCATCCGACCTGAGATGTTGCACGTGATCGGTTGCATGATCGAGCAGGTCGTGACTGATCGTCAGACAGATCGAGTCCAGTGGGAGTGAGAAGCTGCTGCAGTCCGCGTCAAACGGGCCCTCCACATAGGCACCGATGCGTTCGGCCATCAGGAACAGCAGCACGATCACCAAACCTCCGAAACGACTCTGTGAGTCGGGTCCGAGGTCGTGGAAGTACAACAGCAGCAACAGAACGAACAGCCAGTTGAGAAGTCTCACGAACACTTCATAGGACGCAGGAAGAGGTGTGTTGCGGATGCGCTCCAACCCGCCGATGGCGTCGGTGCAGGTGTTGCCGACGTCCATCAGCTGCATGCGTCCGAATCCGTCGGTCAGTCCCTGCCTGTGGAGATCACCGATCCAGACCCCTCTCAGCTGTCCCAGCTGCCTGAGATTGGTGGTCGTGGGTAGCCGCAGATCGCTCAGCAACTGATCCTGCAGGTCTCTGAGGTCCCTTTTCCAGAAGTTGCGCAGCTGAAAATTCAGCTGCCAAACGATGGCCACCTGCAGACGCAGCAGCTTGCGTTCCTGGCGTCCGGGAGGCCTGCTGCTGTCGAGATGAGCCCGCAGGGAGTCCGCCCAGCTTCGACTCACGTTCACAATCGAGCCCCAGAGTTTGCGGGCTTCCCACCAGCGTCCGATCGCCTGGGTGTTGCGAAACCCGAGAAAGATCGATGCCGCAATGCCCATGATCCGAACCACGCTTTCATTGGCCGTCCAGCTGCGGGGAATCCAGTCGTTATGAATGAGAACAGTCACCAGCAGCAGCACCAGCAGGTCAAAGCGCATTCTCCAGAGCAGCTGCAGCAAGACCAGGGCGTAGTCCTGCCGTCGTGTGCTGGGCGGATAGCCGTAGTCGCCTGAGTCGATCATGGATTGCTGCGGCAAAGACTCGATCACAGCTCTGATCATCTCCGGCCACGGGGGCGTTCATCTCCACGGCATTGATTGCATGGAGTTGAGATCAGGGAGCTTTCGGGGTGGGACCTGCGACGCGCAATCATGGTTTTCTGTTGCCGCGACCGACGCCGCGATGATCTGTGTGACCGCCAACTGCCCGGAGAGTGTGATCCTGGCCCTGGGTGCTCGCGACTGGCCGATCTGGGCCTGTGAAATCAGTTCCTTCCCCTGGCACTACGACCAGCGGGAAACCTGTCTCCTGCTTGAAGGGGATGTGACGGTGACACCTGAACAGGGGGAGCCTGTTCGATTCGGAGCCGGTGACCTTGTCGAATTCCCGGCCGGGCTGTCCTGCACCTGGCAGGTCCACCAGCCTGTCCGCAAGCACTATCAGTTCGGTTGAGGTGTGAAGCCGCCCGCAACGCTGAAATGAACTCTCAGAATTCGGAGTCGGCAGCCCACTGGGGTCTGCAGGGAAGCCAGCCGACCCGCTCAAGTTCTGCCCAGAGCCGGTCGGCTGTGTCTTGGCTCAGATGAACGCGCGTGCTCAGCAGGGGTGGCTGACCTGGAAAAGGTCGCCCTGAATCCACGAACACCCTCGGGTCAGGGATCCGGCTTTTTTCATCGGCATGGAACCGTTTCGTTTCCTGGGTGCTGGGATCCTGGATCCAACCTTGGTGGGGCATCGTTTGCGTGGGGTGATCAGGGACGCACGCATCCACTCCTCGGCCTTGAATGCTGCATAGGGGGAGCTCGGAGCCATGAATCCTCTGCTAATACACCTGTTCTAGTTGGGTAGTACAGATGTGTCAATGCATGGCTGCCGAGTCGCTGCTGAGCTGGATGCAGGCTCGCGGTTCACGCGTACATTGTGGAGCTGTTGGATGGGCTCCGGTCCGTTCGTGTCTGAGCTTCTGTGCCAACGATGATCTATCTGGCTTTCCGTTACGGCAATCTTGAGATGAGCAATCTCAGCGTTGCTGTGATTGCGGCGGCAGGGGTGTTGTCACTTGTGTTTTTTGTCGTTGCTTCTTTGAACACCGACACTCAGGGATTGATTGATTCAGCCGTGCAGAAATTTGATGACGATGACTCTGATCAGCCTGATTGATGACCGCAGCGCCGGTTGCGTGCTGCCGACCATCAGACCGGGATTTCAGCTTCGATCTCCCATCCCTGATCCGTGAGTTCCCTGATCTGCATGGGTGCTTCCTGAGAAGGAACCTCAACGAGAAGGAAGTCCTTTCCTTGCTGGCAGTAAATCCTGGTCTGACCGATCACGGCGGGGGCTCCCGGGTGACATGGCGATATCAAACCTGGTTCCTTGGTCCAAGACAAGGGAGTGGAGTGCAGCTTCTCTGACGTACGCAAAGCGAGGAGGTGATCTCCACCTCATCTCAGTGCGGGCGAGCGCTGAGCATGAATTGATCGGCAGTTCGGTTGATGGATCATGTCTGAAGAACATTTCTGTTGCCTTGACTGTTGCTTTGTTCAAGCAGAATCTGGGCGTTGATGAGCGTTCGATCAATCGACGTGGTTCATCTTCTGTCGCTTTTCTCGTGTCTATTCAGGGTCAGTTACCGGCTTGACGTTGCAGTACTTTCTTTGCTAATGAGCAGTCAGTCATGACTGCATTTATGTCTCAGGCACGTGAACTGATCAATGCACACCTTTACCCGGTGCTTTTGGTGTTTGCTGTGATTTATGGAGCAATTCAGATTTCTCCGATGGCCAATCAGGCTAGGTACTTCAATCATTGTGTTGATGAAGCGATTCGCGAGAGCAATGTGCAGAAATTGTCATTTGCGCAAAAGCGTGCACTTGGAGTACGCCTCTGTAATGGATCTTCCCTCTGACATTCGTTAAAACTTTTCCCCTGCTGGTTTCAACTCAATGGTGAGCCCACTGATCTGGGTGAAAATCGCTGTTATGAATCAAAGTCTCTCTTGAAATAGTTGACTGCGATCTCCTCTGGCTTGAATCCTTCCAGAACCAGTTCAGCCAGTTCAATCAG
>CAYWOE010000008.1:0-6243 GCA_964459855.1 uncultured Synechococcus sp.
AACCATCAGAAAGCGGGGATTGGAACGAATCCGTCTGATCTGCTCCAGTGCCGGCTCTGACTGATTGCTCGGTCGTTGAGCCTGTTTGGCGAAGGGCGCGAGACCCCAGCAGCAGGCCAGTGTCGCCAGAGCTGCGATGGTGCCGGTGATGCGTCCCATGCGCAGGTAACCACCGGTGCCGTCGGTCAACACGATGGAGGCCACGATCAGGCCGCTGAGGCCAGCGAGAATGGAGCCGGTGAAACGGGCAGCGTTCAGTCGGGTGCGAATTGCCGTGCTGGCGGTCAGCTCGGTGGACAGTGCCGCATAGGGCAGGTTGACACTGGTGTAAGCCGTCATCAGCAGGATGGCCATCACCACGTAGTAGATGGTGCGCTGAAGTGTGTTGCCTCCCGGGACCCACCACATCGCCGCGAGAGTGATCCCCAGTGGCAGTGCCGCCGCCAGCATCCAGGGAATGCGCGGCCCCCAGCGACTGCTCGTGTGGTCACTCATCCAGCCGATCAGCGGATCGTTGATGGCGTCCCAAAGCTTGATCACCGTGAGCAGTGAGCCGGCGATGAAGGCCGGCAGCCCTGCTGCACAGGTGAAAAACGGAAACAGATAGAAGCCGAGCTGCGTTGCAGCCAGTCCGGTGCCTGCATCCCCAAGTCCGTAGGCGACCATCAGGCGGCGGCGGGATCCCCCGGGAAGGGTGCTGGTGCTCATCAAGCAGGGAGGGGCAGACGGACCGCCATAATGAATGCGCACAACACCTGGAATCACGCCGCTCAAGGCGTTGGTACAGATGTTTCCGTGCGGGCGTAGTTTAGTGGTAAAACCTCAGCCTTCCAAGCTGATGATGCGGGTTCGATTCCCGCCGCCCGCTTTGGTTTCCATCCCCTGACCTTTCAGAGCCTGAGGCTGCCGGCGTACTCCCGCGCCACCATCACCACAAGGCTTCTTGCTTCCAGCGGCACGCCCTGAGGGCTCCAGGCTTCCAGCGTTCTGGGCAGGTCTTCTCCAGGCGGAAGTGCGGTGTCGATCAGGCGGTGCCATGGCGATGCCGGTTCTGGAAGGTCGAAGTGCATCGACTTGAAGTAGGCGTTGAAACCGGCCCAGAGCACGGCGCCCCTGCTGCCGCGATGCACGCTCATCGCCAGGCAGTGAGACCAGCTGGCCCAGTCTGGTTTGCCCAGTTCCACCCCATGCCACTGCTGCCACCATCCATCGGGATCGCTGCTGCGGCGCTGAGGCTGTTCTCTGTGAGCGACAACCGGGTTCAAGACCTCGGCCAGTTGAGTGCGCACTTTCAGCAGTCGCTGCACATATGTGAGCAGTGCCCGGTCGCAGTGCTCCTGTGACCAGATCATCCAGCTGAGTTGTGTGTCCTGGCACCAGGTGTTGTTGTTGCCTCCCTGGCTGCGACTCACTTCATCGCCCATCAGCAGCATCGGCACGCCGCGAGCGAGCAGCAGTGTGCTCAGCATGTTGCGTTGCTGTCGCTTGCGCAGAGCGCTGATGGCGTGGTCGCTGCTGGGACCCTCCACGCCGTGGTTCCAGCTGATGTTGTGGTTTTCTCCGTCGCGGTTGTTCTCCCCGTTGGCGAGGTTGTGCTTGCTGTTGAAACTCACAAGATCCAACAGGGTGAATCCATCGTGGGCCGTGAGCAGATTCACGGAGCGACCCAGAATCGCCGGTTTGCCGTCATAAAGATCTGGACTGCTGCTCAGTCGCTTGGCAAGAGGCCAGGTGCTGTCGTCATCGCCTTTCCAGAAGCTGCGCACGGCATCACGAAAGCGGCCGTTCCAGGTCCCGATGCGCCGAGCCGGGAAGTCATTCAGTCGATAGAGGCCACCGCAGTCCCAGGGTTCGCTCACCAGCTTCAGCTCGCTGAGCAGCGGATCGGCCTCCATCGCTTCGAACAGCGCAGGTTTGTTCAAGGGCTTCAGTTCCTCTCCCCGGCTCAGAGCGATGCCGAGATCAAACCGGAATCCATCCACCCCCAGCTCAAGGGCCCAGCAGCGCAGTGATTCCAGGATCAGTTCCCGGCTGACGGGCTGGTGTGCTGCGATCGAGTTGCCGCATCCACTCACATCCAGGTACTCGCCTTTCTCGTTCTGGTGGTAGTAGGTGCGATCGGCGAAACCTCTCCAGCTCAGCGTCGGACCGGCAATGTTGCCTTCGGTGGTGTGGTTGTAGACAACATCCAGCATCACCTCCAGACCAGCGTCGTGACAGGCCGCAACCAGTGCGCGCATCTGATCCCTGGCCTGCATCGGGTCGTCACCGCTGATGTAGCCCTGATGCGGTGCGAACCAGCTCAGTGGGCTGTAACCCCAGACGTTGTCCCGGCCCGGGGGAGCATCCTGTGGATCGAAGGCCTGGACGGGCAGCAGTTCGATCGTGGTGACTCCCAACTGCTTGAGGTAGGGGATCTTGTCGATCACCCCGAGCAGGCTGCCCTGCCGAAGAGCGGCCACGTCGCTGTCGCGGCGACGGGTGAAGCCACCCACATGCAGCTCGTAGATCACCGTCTGTTGCCAGCTGTGCCGAGGCCTGGGGTGTGCGTCGAAATCGAAGGGGTCCCGCTCGCAGACCACTCCCTTGAGGCAGCAATCGGTGTTCGGGGAGGCTCCCGTGGCGGCCTTGCGTCTGTAGACCGACCAACCGGTGATGGCTCTGGCGCAGGGATCCAGAAGCACCTTCGCGGGGCGGAAGCCATGGCCTCCCCGCGCCAGTGGTCCGAACACCCGATAGCCGTAACAGCACCCCGCCTTCAGACCTCCCACCTCCACATGCCAGTAGTCACCTGAGCGGTGGCTGTCGTCATTCAGATCAATCAGCAGTTCGGGGCTGCTGGACTCGCCTGACGCAAAAATCAGCAGCTCCACCCGGTTGGCAGCGGGAGCGGCCACTGAGAAATTCACTCCGTGGGCGGTGATGCTGCTGCCAAGAGGCCAGGGCCTGCCGCGCTGGATCGTGCTCAAAGATCCACTCCGCGGCGGCAGGTGATGCCTTCAAAGTAGTGATAGCTCCGGTGAATCATCGTGTCTGTGATGACCTCCTCTCTGGAGCCAGGCCGTGCTCCACTGCAGATCCGTCCCGATCTGTGGCTCTTCCCTCCCAATCGTGACTGCCGGGGTGGTTCCTCCTGGTGGCTTGATATCGACCCCGAGCCTGTTCTGATCGACTGTCCGCCGCTCACTGAAGCCTCCCTGGATGCTCTGCGTGAATTGGCGCGAGGCCGTTGCGCCCGAATTCTTCTCACCAGCCGTGAAGGGCATGGACGGCTCAGGCGTCTGCAGGGGGAGCTGCAATGGCCGGTGCTGGTTCAGGAACAGGAGGCTTATCTGCTCCCTGGCATTGCGCCGATCGAGACTTTCTCAGCGGAGACCAGCACCATTTCCGGATTGCGACTGCTGTGGACTCCTGGCCCCACTCCCGGTCACGCAGTGGTGCATGCTCCGGGGGCCGTGAATGTGCTGTTCTGCGGACGTTTGCTTGTGCCGGTTGCAAAGCATCAACTTGCACCTCTGCAGCATCGACGCACTTTTCACTGGCCCCGCCAGCTGCGCAGTCTTCAGCATCTTCACCGCTGGCTGCCCTCAGAAGCCGCTCCAGCACTGGCTTCTGGGGCAGGACTTGGGGCCCTGAAGGGCGATCATCTGGCACCGTTCAGCAGCTGGAATCAGACGGCTCAAGCAGCATTTGACACGTTGTGATGCCCAGGAAAGTCGGTGAAAGCATTGCGGCGCGGTGTTTTTCGGTTGCCGCGCAGCGATTGTCTCCATACGATTGGCGCGCTCAGGGAAGCCGTGCGGATGTCGACCTCCGCATCGTCGATCCAACCGCTTCCGCCACTTTCCCCCCACCCAATGAACAAAGCTGACCTCGTCAACCTGGTTGCCGCCCGCACCGAGCTCACCAAGACCGATGTGTCTCTGGTGGTGGACGCCGCCATCGAAACCATCATCGATTCCGTTGTGGAGGGCAAAAAAGTCTCCATCCTCGGTTTCGGTTCCTTCGAGCCTCGTGAGCGCTCTGCCCGTCAGGGTCTGAACCCCAAGACCGGCGAGAAGATCAAGATTCCCGCCAAGCGCGTGCCTGCCTTCACCGCCGGCAAGATGTTCAAGGATCGCGTTCAGGGCTGAGTTTCTTTCTGAACTCTTGATCGGGGTGGTCCTGCGGGGCCACCCTTTCTTGTGTGAATCTTCCTGATCATCTTCGGGCTGCTGTGCAGGATGGGCGACAGAAGCGTCGTCTCGGCTACAGGGGACGTTTCGCTCCGACACCGTCCGGTCCTCTGCATCTGGGCAACCTGCGGACAGCCCTGATCTCCTGGTTGCAGGCTCGTCTCAACAACGGGGAGTGGTTGCTGCGGATTGATGATCTCGACACCCCGCGTATCCGCAAGGGAGCGACTCAGTCCGCCCTCGGGGATCTGCAATGGCTCGGTCTCACCTGGGATGGCCCGGTGGTCATGCAGAGTCAGCGACTCGGGCTGTACTGCTCCTGCCTCTCAGCACTTCGGCGCGAGCAGCTGCTGTATCCCTGCCGGTGCAGCCGCCGCCAGCTGGGCGCCGGTCGTCGTTACCCCGGGACCTGTCGCGACATGGCGAGGGGCTGGGGTCTTCAGGACGGTCGTCTGCCGGCCTGGAGACTGAAGGTGAAGCCCGTGGATGAGCCCCGATGCGGTGATCTGGTGTTGCGCCGGGCTGATGGATTCATCGCCTATCACCTTGCAACAGCGCTGGATGAGCTGGTCCTGGGCATCACTGAGGTGGTGCGGGGTGCTGATCTTGCTGCGGTGTGCATAGCCCAGCAGGCTGTGATCACCTCTCTTGACGAGCAACCGCCCTCCTATCGACATACACCGTTGCTGTGCGATCCGCACGGACAGAAACTGTCCAAGCGTGAGCGGGCAGCTGGACTGGCGCCACTGCAGGAGCGGCAATGGCCCCCGGAAAAAGTGGTGGGTTGGCTTGCCGGTTCTCTGGGTCTGGTTGAACCGAACAGTTCTCTGGCGGTTATGGAGCTGCTGCAGGAACTTCGCTCAAGGCCGTCGCCGCTCCACGCCTGTCTGGACGGGGCGAATTCTTAAGGAAGCCTTCGGGATCGAAGTGGTCCCCAGCTCCCACACTGAAGGAGCGTTTCTGGCTCGGACATGGCGATCTGCTCCAGCTGCGGCGGCAGCGGCATCAAACGCATCAGTGAGCAGCGCTTCCGCACTTGTCAGGACTGTCTGGGCAGAGGAGATCTCAACTCAGCCGATCCTTCCCCAAAATCAACATTTTCCGGGCATTCCGCGCTTCACTCACGCAGCGAGAATCGTGACCAATCCGCAGACGTGGTTCTCAGGGAAGCGGCATCTTCCGCTTCTGCCAGATGAAGAATGTGGCCGTCGCAACGACGGCCAGTAGTGGCACTGCAGTGAACAGCAACAGTGCAACAGCGGTCCAGTCGGTGTACATCCGATCTTCGATGGAGTGACCGCATTCTTTCAGTTGATCCCAGACTTCAGGCCAGTCGCTTCCGTTCGAGACTGCTGAGCGTGCTGATCTTGATGTCGGCAATTCAGCATCGCAACAGTGTGTTCCGGGGAGCGACCGTGGCGATGCTCGGGCTGCTCTGTTGTGGCATGAACAGTCCTGTGACTGCAGCTCCCCTGGATCGACTACGTCAGCCTCTGCTTCTTTGTTTCCGCAGTGCTGATCCAGCGAGCTGTGACCGTGCCCTCATGCTGACTGAGGCGCTGCAGCGACGTGCAGCGGATCGCGAGATTTATCCCTGTCAGACCATGTTGCTTGGACTTCAGGCTGAAGTGGTGATGGCTCAGCTCGGTGAACAGCGTGGTGACCAAGCCTTGATCACGATGCAGGACAGTGAGCGTGTCTGTTCAGGTCTCTGATGGCCTTCACCATGTCGTTCAGTATGGGAGTCCATGCATCAAGCGTCATGAGCCTTTCGATCGCGCGAATTGTCGCTGCTGTTGCGATCGCTGCCGCTGCATCAAGCTCTGCGCGTGCACAGGTGCGTTTCGATGACTGTCAGCCCGTCGCCGGTGGTGGCATCACCTGCAACACGGTCCCCTACGGCAACACGCGTGCAGACATGATTGACGGCGAGTACGGCCTGATGGATCAGGCCAGTCCAGGCTGGGCGGAATACAACCCTTACGAGGGTTACGACGACATGCTTGGTGGCAACCAGACCTGAGGGTTGCGCATCAGCATCCGCCTCAATTCATCAATCAATCAATCA
>CAYWOE010000008.1:6343-19888 GCA_964459855.1 uncultured Synechococcus sp.
TCAATCAGTCAGCCGCAGTTTCTGTAACCGCTGTCGTCAGGCTGACAAGAAAATGATGCACCTTCTGCACAGCCAGATTCAGGTTCTGCTCCTCACTGCGGCCTGAGCGTCTGCGTGGTTTGAAGCTGTGATCGCCATCTGGCATCCAGTTGAACTGCAGTTGCCGTGACAGTGAGAACTGTTCCACCTCTTCCCTGCTGCCCATCGCATCGCGTTCTCCCTGGACAATCAGAGTTGGAGTTCGCAGTTTGATCAAGTGGTTCACTCGCAGTGTCTGCGGCTTGCCAAGGGGGTGAAAGGGGTAGCCCAGACAGACACATCCCAGAATTCTGCTGTCGCTGTACAACTCATCGGCAATCAGACTTGCGACTCTTCCACCCATGGATTTGCCTCCGATGACCAGCGATCGATTCGCATCCAGAGCCATTACCTGATCGAGGAAACTGCGTAAGAGGATGTCGAGTTTGTTCGGAGGCGTTCTGCGTCCGCTGATCCGTTGGTGTGTCATGTAGGGAAATTCGAAGCGGATCACCTGCCATTCCCTCTCAGCCAGCCCTTGTGCCACCCTCTCCATGAATGGCGTGTCCATGCCCGCCCCCGCTCCATGGGCCATCAGAATGGTTGCTGCAGTTGTCTCAGGGCCAGTCACTCGCAGCTGGTTCATGCTGTCCTCGGGCTGAACATCCGCTCCGGCCTGGCTCAATGGGGATCGCTGGAATCTTTGCGATCGTGGAAGGGTGTGGAGCTCGCGCTTCGTTTGCTGCTGCTTCAATGATGATCGACAACCAGCATGATTCATTTCACGCTTGTCAATCGATCAAAATGTTTCTTCAGGACCGAGAGAATGCCGCGGTATCCGGTCCAATCATGAGTGACATCTGAGTCAGTCTGATGTAAGCGAAAAATCTCTGTGCTGTTTTTATGTTACTTGTTGCTGCCTCATCGCTGCCAGAAATGACGACATGAGCCTTTCTGCTGCTTAAAAGCACACTCAATGCGATTCAAATGAGACATCAAATGACGAATATGGCACTGCAGCGCGACTGCTTTCGGCGACAAATATGAATCAAGCAATGTGCAGCATTCAAGGCACAAGCGTGCATCACTTAATACCTTGAAGGGGATGCATCCTTTTAGGGTTGACTGGTATCAAAGCTGTTGCTGTGTTCAATTACAAAATTCTATTGGTTGTTTCCCCAATAGCTTTCTCTGTTATCAGCACTGCATTTTGGCTTACACGGTGGGAAATCATCGTGTGGGGCAAACAGTTTTTCGGGGTTCCTTCAATCCAGAACCGCAAAGAGTGGATTGACAGTCCGCTGGCTCCGTTCAAGCGAGAAGATGGTGGCTACCCAGTCTTCACTGTGAGAACCCTGGCAGTGAATGCTCTGGGTATTCCAACAGTGTTTTTCCTGGGTGCCCTTGCTGCGATGCAATTCATTCGTAGAGCAACGCTTTACTGATCATCATGGGCTCATTCGATTTTATTGAAGAGTTTGTTTTTGCAGCTGTCTACTTTTCTGCATTGATTTGGCTGTCAATGTATTTGGTGACGGCTTATATTTATTTGATTGGGTGATTCATCGCGAATTCAATGTAATTGTTTGAATTCAACAATTTTTTCACTATTAATTGCTGCTTTAGCGGCAATTTGCGGTTAGCTAATTCGTCGTTATTGCATTGTTGAAGCTATGTTTTCAATGATGTTCTGTTCCTGGAGAGTGTAAATAGCTCTGTAAAGGGCTGAGTCAACTCCTGCTTCTCCGCTGTGTATTCTCAAGAGCGCCTGCCTGATCAGTTCAGCCAGCAAAGCTTGAGTTTGGTCTTCCACGAGCGAAAAAACCACTTTTTAAACCGTACCTCAGCAATGAATCCAATCGCTTCATATTGACCTCAGGCGCGATGCCGATGAGAGCATCCCCTGTTCATTTTTTGCGCAACACTGACTTATTTGTTTCACTGCAGCGGGTCATGTCGTCAAAGTGCCTTGCTTGCTTGCCTTAGCTTTTTTGATAAAAGGAGTGCTTGATGAACTCATTTGATCGCATTGTCAGGCAGCTGTTCCAAGTATTGACGTCAACTCTGATCTGCGTGTTGTTGTTGCTTCCCTCGGAAGCGTTAGCGATCTATCCCAGTGGCGGCGGACTTCCTGATGATGGGTTGGATCGCAGCCTTCAAGGCAGTGATCAGGCTACTGAGGCTTTTAAAAAGAAATATCCCTTTTATGAGAGGGACGAAGACGGTAAGCCGATTACCAAGGAATTCGTAAAATATGACTTGTCTAATTATGATCTCTCAGGACTTGATCTCAGAGGAGCTTTGTTCAGTGTTGCAACTCTGAAAAATGCCGATTTGGAAGGAGCTAACCTCGAGGGAAGCATTGCTTATGCCACTCATTTTGAAGAAGCAA
Source organism: uncultured Synechococcus sp. (assembly GCA_964459855.1). Lineage (GTDB taxonomy): Bacteria > Cyanobacteriota > Cyanobacteriia > PCC-6307 > Cyanobiaceae > Synechococcus_C. The sequence continues at coordinate 8,754 of CAYWOE010000008.1, forward strand.
ATCTCACAAATGTGAACTTCAGAGATTCTGTTCTTACCAAAAGCTTTTTCATGGCCACGACCATCGATGGGGCGGATTTTTCTGGCGCAATCATTGACGATCCGCAGAGAGAGGCGATGTGTTCGAGGGCAGCGGGTACTAACCCCGATACTGGCGTTGAAACCTACGACAGCCTTGATTGCCTAAGTTTGAACATGCGGCCAGGTAAGTCTTGAGCCAAGATTTTTATTCATCATTTTTAGAAGACTAAAAAAAATTACTCAGTCATTTTTCCTAAACGGATCTGGCGTTGAATGACCTTCTGCAGGTGATCAACTTTTCTCTCCAGATCCTTGAGTCTTTGCTCGAGATCTTGATTATACAGTTTTTCCGCTTCTCCTCTTTTCTGTCGACCCTCGTTCATCATCTCGCTGTAAGTCATTGCGCTGTTCACTTCAGGACTCTCAGCGTTTGTCATTGCAGTTGACTTTGAGTTGACTCAGAGAATTTTGCCATCATCGGCGTTAACTCACAACCCGACAGCATCGTATTGATCGGCTTGGTGATTGAGTTTTTCAAATTATTCAAAAATTCTGGATCTAGAAATATCTCTGATTATAAGGTTCAACAGTTGGTTGGATTTGAAATTCTTTAAAAGATGATTTGATCTTGTCTTTATGCAGATGCTTCGATCGTGAAAATATGCTCCATGCGCTGGCAGACCTGACTGCAGGCTATCGATCGAAGCCCTTTTCAGGAGTTTCAAATTCTCTGAACAGTGCACCTGCATCTTCGGATCGATTCTGCTTCATCAGATCGCGAATACGGGCCTCCCACCATGGTCCAACATGAGCTTCGGCATGTTGAAGAAACACAGGATCAGTCAGTTCAGGCTTGGCCTCTTCAGATCGCTCGTGATCGCTACATGACACGGTTAGCTTTCAATGTGGCAAAAAATTACTGCTTCGTTCAAACCTTGATGTATTGATCAGCGCAGATTCAAGTAGCGATTGCTAGAACAAGTTCCACGCACGGATTACCAGGTGACTCAGTTTTTTGAGCTGCCTGGAGGGCGATGCCTGGTTAGAGTCGATAGTGTTGCAGGAAGATGGAATGGGGGTCTGCATCAATTCCTGCAAGTGCGAGGTTGCTGCTGCCATCAATCGAATGAATGTCATGAAGTCCATGCGAGCTGTTGGATTGTTGACATTGCTCGGCATCAGTGTTCAAAGCACTGCTCTTGCGAACATCAAGGACGAGTTTGAACGTGCGAAAGCCTGTGACTACTACAACGCCGAGTTCCTCAGCGATGTTGGTGTTTTCGATGATGCGAAAGTCCGTTTCTGTATCAGCGCTGATCGAAAGGAGCTGATCTATGTGATGGCGATGGGCACATCCTGGGTGGTTCCGTTTGATCGCCAGTATCGCGCCAATGGAATTCTGAGCTTGTACACACTGGAAGGCAACAGGCTTGTTCTTTATCAGAAGGAAAATGGTGTTGTAAAAAGGAAATTGCTTGGACGCAAGCGTTAAACAGCTCCGACTGCCAGATCGATCCTGGACATGTTTGTCCATGGCTTTCGATCGTCCTGCTGCACAGCGTTGCCTTTGAATGTTCGCTTTGTTGGTTATTTGACATTCTTGTCATCTCTTCAATGAAAAGCTTCGAGAAAGTCGATTCTTATGTCTTACCAAGCCCGTAACTCTCAACCTCCTCGGCGTGGATCCATGCCTCCCAAGCAACAGGATTCAACAAATCCGAAAATTGCATCCACAACCTCGTTTACGGAGGAGTGGCAGCCAAGTCAGTCACAGCTGGAGAACCAAATCAACTCTGCAATTGAAGACATTCGATCGACGCTCCAGAATCTGCAAAGTGAAATCAGCGCGAGTGACAGGTACCTCCTCGGGCTGCTTGACGTTGTTGCCGATGACTACAGGGCACAGTTGCCATCGGGTAATTCCTGATTCCCGTCCACTGTTTCTCCCTGGTTATTGATCGAATCACAGCCATGCGGTCACCGCCGTGCACTGCGACCCTCCTGGAGCACAAAAGATCTGCTCATGTGCTGCAGATGACACTCGCAGGGCTTGCATTGAGGCAATAATACGGCACTAGATCTTGCAGTTCGGGGTGTCTTGGCATGGTGATGCTTAGCGCTGTTGTCGGTGTCTCACTGATTTTCTGGGTCACGGTTGGATTTTTCAGCCACGTCAACTGGTTCCAGAACGCTTTCGGCCGTGAAGCAGAGAAAATTGATCGTCAGCAGGTTGAAAGCCAGACTCAAAGTCAGGTTTTGACAGGTTCAGGCAGCCTCACAGCCAGGAAGGGGTTTGTTGTCGCTTACTGGGATGACATCAACAAAGCATTCTCTCCCGGTAGTTCTCAGCAGAGTGAGCGCAGTCCGGTCATATTTGATATCGCGGCTATCAATCTGGTCGCTTTCACTTCAGTGTGCATGCTTGTTTTCGTCAGCAAGGGCCTATTCCACTCGCTCGGCTTGATGTGATCAGCTGAGTAAATTTTACTTTTCTCGATTGTTTTGGCTGTATTGTCCAATAACCTTGTACGTGTTAATCGATAATTGAAAGTTCAGGATCTTAATAGTTCGCCTTCGAATCTGATAAATGACTCAATCTTTGATTAAAACGCTTCAGTGATTTCGAGCTGACAATTGTAATTAGCTGCTTTTTGCAGGTTAGAACGAACACACCCCATCGATATTCGCTCTATGCACGCTGAGTCGTGTGAGTTTGTCGATGGATCACCATTGGTGCCAGCTCAGTCATGCTGAGTCAATGGACATTTGTTTCGAAGACTTATCACGCTTCGGCTGTGCCAGGCGTTCTTGACGCTGGTCTGGATGCAGAAGGTTCTTTGCAGTTCACTTCTTTCTGCAATAGCCCGCGCCGATATTCATCCAACCTTCCTTGCAGGCTTCCCCATTGGTTGGTGCAACCTGGTAGTAGATCGGGGAAACACAGGTTGTTCCCAATGTGTTGACGTAACCCAATGGACATTGATTGTGACCTTGAGCTTTGGGAATTTTTTTCTGTGCCAGAGCCTGTCCAGGTGCAAGCAGAACAGCCAGCAGGAGAAGCAGTGATGGGCGCATGCGGATGAAGGTTGCCGGAATGTTTTTTATAAGCAGACCTTTCAAGACTGGCAACAGTCTTCAGCGTTTGTCGGCCACGTTTTCCGCAGACGTTGGCAGTCGACTCTGTGAGCATCTGGGTGGCCTCTGCTCAGGCTGCCTGCCGGTCTGCGATGTCCTGCAAGGCTTTGCGGATGCTGCTTCATGGTCTGGCGACCGTGCCTGTCCACCATCTCAGCAACAGCATGGTGTTGGCGCGTCAGCGAATCCAGTCGCAGCGATCGCGGTTGATACACAGCTGGATGGTTCATGCCCTACCCCAATCTGCAGATTGGTTCCACCCATGGCTGAATCTGGATCTTTCCCGCAATGCAGCCACCGAATCGATTGGGTCTCATGGTCATCACAGGATGATCTCCGCTTGAGATGCTGCTCCGAACTTGAGCAGTCCGGTTGGTCTGTCGGTGGTTCCTGTTCGCCTGGTGTGGCTTTGCGGTGCTTTGCCGCGTGACTCATGCGCAGACCACGGTCTGGTTACTTCATTGCTCGGGTGGAGCGCTGGGGCTACGGTCTGTGCAGTGCAGTGTCGATACGTTTCGGCAAGCAAGGAATGGCTGGATTGACGATCGGCAATCTTGAACTGGACTCACTGACAACAACAGTTCTGCTTATCGCAACGGTGTTTTTTCTGGGGAGTTTTGTTTTCGTTTCCCGAACCAACGACATGATTGGTGCATTGAAATCATTGTTGCCTAAAAAAAAGAACAGAACACCGCTTCCTGGGCCTGACGAACCACTTTGATCATCAGTTCAGAATCTTGTTCTGCAGCGTGCTGCATGAATTTGCAGCTCCCCTTCAAAAAAATGCTTGGAGAGCGCAAGACATCTGAGAACTTGTCGCCTGTGCTCACCTCTCCGGCTGAACAATCAATTCTCTGTTGATCGATATTGAGCTGAAAGGTTTCCATACGCAGACTTCTCCTTTGTGCAGGTACGGGATGTTGTCTTTCGATCGGAGGTATTGGTGATGTGGCCGGCCCGGATAAAAGCGATGCAATCAACATCCTCGTTGACTCAAGCGAAGACTGTTTCAGATGGGCTGGTGATGGCGTGTGCCGCTGGCCATCGCTTCATGCCGCGATGAGCTCCAGCCACAGAAGCCCACTCAGAGAGAGCGCCGCAATGGCCAGTGAAAGCCAGTTCGCTTTGAGAACGCGCGTCATGTCCATCTCGTATCTGCATCAATAAAACGATTCCGGGACCATTCAGCAAGTCTGTTGTGCGTCCAATGAGGCATGAGCCCAAAGGCCAGACTGTGCGTTGATGTACTGATGGAATGGCGAAGGAGATCCCACTTCAGGAACAGGTGCGCAAGTGGTTTCGCAGTCATCTGCTGGGCCGTGAAGTGGAACTCCAGGATCTCTATGACCTGCCGCAGAGTGATCTCGACCTGTTGATGGCCGAAACCGCAGAGATCCGATCTGATCCTGAAAACCGTGCTCGCAGCCATGGCCGCTGGTGTACAGCCGGCTACATCCTTGAGCTGGCGAGGATCATCGACGCAAGAAGAGCAGCCGATTGATCGGCATGCTCTCAGTGCTTTCAGTGCAGGCTGCGATCCATCAGCTTGTTGAGAATTGTCATTTTGAGTTTTGCCCGGTCTCGCTCCACGTAGAGAGTCGCCCAGTGCCCGGGTTTGTTCTTTTGCTGCACGGCTTGAATCTGCTCCTCAACTTGTTCAAGCAGGTCGTTGGCAAAGGCCTCAGGGTTATCTCCAAAGGAGTCGTGGCGGCTCAGCAACTTGTCGAGCTTTTTGATGAGTTGCGTGGCACGTGACATGAATCAATCTGGAAATCCCTTCGATCATGCTTCTTTGGTCAAAGCTGCAGTGCACTTGATCCTCAACCGCTGATCGGTGTTGCCGCGAGCTTTCAATCAGCAGTGAAGCCGCTGATCCTCTAGAAAACTGCATCGATCTCTGTTGTGCGTCCATGTCCGAGGCCAAGCCCCAGTCCAGTCAGTTCAACCCGCTTTCCATGGTTGATATGTGGCAGGACATGCGAGCCCTGGTTGAACAATGGGAGTCAAAGCACCATTCCACTGCCGAAGATGCAGCAGTCGCGTTTCAGGAGTTTTCCCTGGCTCTGGTTGATCAGTCGAAGACAGGCTGAAACTGGAACCTGAGAATGGTTCTTGATCGAGGGATCGAGTCAGGAACCTTCTGGAAGTCGATGTGGTCCATCCGAGCGCAGGGATGTCTTCGAATCAGCCACAACTCTGCCTGAATCCCTTTGCGATTCCCCACAGGGTGGGTTCCGTTCCGATTCCAATCGACGTATTTCTGTGGGCCGGATCACGACGAAGAACCCATCTCATTGCCGGCATCAGGCATATTCCTTTTCCGCAAAGCTTTCTGATCTTCGAACGTGCTTCTCAGTCAGCGTCCTTATCAGAGGAAGCTGCCGTTAGGCAATGAGTATGTGATCTCAGGCACATGTTCTTTGCGATACACATACTGAAGAAAGGAGAGGCGTCGAGCACTTCTCCTTTGGTGATAGGTAAACGGAGGCCGTGAAGGCCTCCTTTTTTCTGACAACTGTTCTTGGTGAACCCTTAATCCTCGAATCCATCCCAGCCTTCCTGGCCGATTCCGTCCAGACCATGCAAAACGTGAGTCACCTGCGTGGGGTGGACCCAGCGAATGGCACCGTCATCCACATCTGCAACCTGAAACAGGCGGTTCAGTCTTGATTGTTGCGCTGCTCCCTTACAGAAGATGACCTGCCCCAGCCACCAGTTCCTCTCTGTATCCATGTTCTCGCTTGCGGCCGTCAGCTCTCTGACGATGACGAACTGACCGGGTCTGACGGACAGGAACGCCGAGGCGGCATCGATGACATTCGAAGTGGGCGGTCCGAGCGGGGGATAAGTCGGCATTGAAGTACGTTTGTTCTGCCTCAGGTCTAACCCTGGTCTGGCGCCAAGGGAAAGAGTAAAGACACGCACTTGCTGGGATCAGGTAAGACTTTTCGGCTTCATGCCACTGACCTCGCCTGAGGAGCTCTCTGCCGTCGCCTGTTCCTGTGCTGCCAGTACGTGGACGTGGCAGCACAGGAGTCGCAGTTAGACGACCAATCGAACCTGTCAACGATTGGAATCACAACCTGGCACTGACAGGGGCCAGGCCCTTGCATCACATGCTCCACTGGGGTGAATGAATTGAGTCGGATTGACCTGACTGGTCAAGATGCGCAGCCAGGTGACCTGCGCCTGTCGAGATCGTGCTCCTCCCTGGTCGTGTCCCAGAGGAAGCATGCCTTTGGCTCGCTCGATTTCAGTCAGGCGGCCTTGTTCTGACCCTCTGAGAGCTTGCGATGGGCCTTATCGGCTTTGCGGATGATTTTTTGAGCCTGCTCTCTCGTCAGACACTCCTCTGCTTTGACCTTGAGTTTGACAAGTTTTCTGTGCTGTTTATCGGGGTTCATTCATCTCACCTCCTGTGCAGAGCCTCACAGCTGAGTGGTGCTGTGTTGATACAAGCGTCGCTCACTGGTCACTATACAGCCATCATCAACTCGAATGAGTGGCCAAAGGTAATCCATTGTTCCTGGATGGCACAGAACGCCTGATCGGTTCGTGCTTCGGAGCCCACTGAGGATCATCGTCAGTTGCATGACGCTGTGAAATGTGGTGTCTCTTCAAAAAGAATGATCAACCGAATCACCTGTCACGATGGTTGTCTGTCCTGTTTGCTTGTGATCAAAGCTTTTCATGCCAATGATCCCCTGACGGCACCTCCAGCTTTGGAAAGTGGGAATGACGTTCATGAATCCTGCCTTGTCTGGAATGACTGCGCCAGGGCTTTCAGTTATCTGCAACGACAATGGATTCGATTTTGGTTTGACCGGTTTTCAGGTGAGGTCAGGATCATCCAATCGATGGATCTCTGTTCATTCTGTTAATGATGTATGAACTCATCACTCACAGTTGATTTCTGAGGCGTTGCAAAGAATGCTGACTTCGGGAGGATTTTGGAGTCTGGTTGACGGTTTCTGGTGTCAGGTTCTTGCTCTATGGCGGCAGTCCTGAGGCTGCCGCATGGAGTGTCTTCAAGGGTTGTCGTGGTCTGATCGCCCCTGAGGTGACTGCGATGACACCAGGATGGATGCCTGGCGGCTCAACGTCGATGCTGCAGGTCGTCGGCTCCACTCAGAGCACAGTTCTGTATGCGAGAGGAGAGTGGTTCTAGGAAGTTCGCAGAAGTTTTCATACGTAGTCTTCGGGGTGGCTGGATTTTTTTTTCTGCGGAAAAATCATCCTGCGTTAGCTGATGCCAGCTTGCGTCAGCCTTGTTCCTGAATTTGCTTACATGGGAATGCATCGCGTTGTCATCTTGTTGGTCACATTCGCCTGATCTTTGGAGATGCAGATAACTTGTGAGCGTTAATCCTTAAAGGGCTCAATCATGCCAATTGTAGATGCCTGACGAAGCAATCGTCACAACGAGGCCATTTGGAGCAGCCAAAATTGTCTTAATGATGAAGGCTTTTCATGGAACTCGCGGGTTCTAACCTCTCGGCGTATTTGATGATTGGCACTCTGGCGGCCTTGGTTTTTGGTGCCCTTCTTTATGGGGTCTACATGGCTTTTGGCGCTGGCTCTGAGAACCTGACGGATCAAATCGAAGAACATTCAAGACTTCATAAGCTCGGCATTGCGCATTCCCATCAGGGGAATGGCCGAGCCGTCGCCCGAGGTGGGCACTCTCATCATGATCATGATGCCGTCAAATCCTGAACATTTACCCGCATATCAACATCGATCACCATTCGCTTTGGCTAATGAATCTGGAGCACCTCGTTTTCTCAGGCTTTCCCAAGTGATTGAAATGACTGGCGTCGGGAAAACTTTTATATATACACATATGGAAAAGGGAAATTTCCCGAGGCAGATTCAGATCAGTCCTAGAACAGTCGTTTGGTTGGAACAGGATATTATCGATTGGATGGAAAAAAAGATTCAAAGAAAGTAAATTTAAAACCTAATGTCAGGTTAATTAACTGTTCGTCTTTGTAGTTCGGGCGAGTAATTTTTTTTGTGCCTTCGCCTAATCCGGTACCGCAGAGGATGGCGGTACCGGGGTGCCCTAGACGACCAACCGCATCCTGTCGAGACCACGATCAGAACTTTAATTTGGCACGAGTCTTTCGATCAACCTGCATCACTTGCAGCGCTAGCAGAGATGAAATGAAGCGTCTGGATCCGCGGATGGTTTCGTTCGTTCATGGACCATCGTCATGATCGGATTCAGTGTCTGAGCTTGTCGCCTTCTTCAAGAATGCTGAAACAAGCATCACTGTTTGGAGTTCTCAGTCCAATCATCGCCTGATACTCGGGGGCTTCATAAGCCGCTCTTGCTGCTTCGATGTTGGGGAATTCAATCAGAACAGTGAGATGTCCTGGGTTGCCCTCCCTGACATCCGTGTGAGCATCTCGGATGAACATTTTTGCCCCACATTTTTCAAGATAGGGCTCAGCTGCTGCTGCGTAAGCCATGAATCCTTTCGGGTCATTGATCGTTCCTGTAGCGAGCCAGTAGCCCTTGCTCATGGTCTGAAAAGTTGGTCCGTTAATTCTGGCGATATTTGCTCATAGCTGCACACTCTGTCACCGTTGACGCTGTGGTGAAGACGTCAGCCTGCGATCAAGGAATTTGATATCGCGCTATCTCTCAACATCTGACAGGCAGAAAGAGAGAAGCAGCAGGAGAGCCACGGCGATCAGCATCAGCTGTCGGTATTTATTTCATCATCACGGAAGCGGAAATACACCGCGAGTACGAAGACCCAGAACAACGTTAAAAACGCAATCATTGCGAGATCGGAACTGCGTTCACTCGTCACTGAGCAGGATTATGACGGAAGATGAGTATTTATACTGTGTTCTGCAAAACCTTGATTTGCCGTCAGCGCCAATGCCAGCGTGATCCGGGCTTGCTGCCTTCAGTTCACGTGGTTCAGTGTTCAGTGAATTCCTGTCACTTGCGAGGCTCTGCTGAGGTTTTCAATCAACATCGTGTTTCTGACCTGCGGATCTGTGCCTGAGGGTTGGACGGAGGTTATTCACAGAGTTCCAGATATGGCGATGCTTCGGCCTCAGTAACAGTCTCAGCGTTGCTTTCGGCCTGCACGCCCATCAGCGCAGGGTTGTGAGCAGGTTCAGATCAATCACCCGAGTGGGGGAACCTGAAGGTCGGGTTCATCGGCTGCCGGGAATCATCTCCAATGGTTGTCCTGTCCTGTTTTCGATGATGATTGTGTGACTCTTGCGTGTGGCGATCTTCTCCAGAGGTTCGTGGATCACCAAACCCGCACCAAAGATGCAAAGGCCTGTGAAGGCGATCGATACCGGGAGTACCCAAGTGGCAGGCCCCTTTGGATGGGATCTATCCATGAATTCACAGAAGGATTTCAAGCATCATTGAAACGGTATGGGCGGGCTCGCAGGGGACAAATTGGTTCTCTCAGAGGTAGCAGGAGATGGGGATTGGGACTGTGTCACTGTGCCGTCTTGAATTCAACCCATGCCCATGACTTTTCTGTACGAAGGTCTTTGGTTGGTCTCTTCAATGAGTGCACAGATCCTGGGATAAGAACTGAGATCCTCGGTTGGGAAGAACAATTTGATGTAGGCGAGGTAAGACGTCACAGCACAATCAGCAGCTCCCCAGGCGTCACCCACCAAGAAATTTTGAGAAAGCTTTTCGTTGAGTTGATTTAAAAGCCTTGGAAGCACTTTTGCTTTCTGGTCAGGCACAAAGATGGCAAATGCCAGGGTTGAGTTGGCGAAATGAGTCCACTGGCTGATCATTGATCTCTCATAGGCGTTGTTCGCTTCGCCGCCATGATGTTCCGCGAGGTGGAGCAGGATGGCACCTGATTCAAACAAGGTCACTGGCTGACCGGCTGCATTGACGACAGAGTCATCACGCATGGCAGGAAGCTTGCCGAAAGGATTGATCGTCAGGAAGTCAGGTTGCATGTTCTGCCCGGTTCCCAGGGAGATCTCCACAAGCTCATAGGAAATCTTTTTTTCCTCCAGGTACCAGCGTGGCATCGAAGCCCTTGTCTGTGGACCGCCGTAGATGGTGATGGTCATTGCTTGTGGGTGCACGATCGGGAACTCTTTTATAGCCAGATGGGGCATGCGATCGGTTGATGATTCTCAGAGTGAACCCCCTTTTCAAAGAGTGCCATTGCAGCGATGTTGATGACCGTTCTAGGGGCTTTCAAATCGTAAACAACTGCCCATGCAAAACTGATTATGGCTCGACAATTCAATCCCCTGTCTAAATAATATTGAGCGTGGTGAGTGTTCTGATTGCTGTCTGTATTATCGATGCCAAGTAGAAGAATCTGGAAAAGTGCGTGTGAGTCGACTCTATGGGCTGGCAGATTGAAAGATCGGATCGAGTGGGAATACCATCGAAAGCAGCATACAGGGGGCGAAATCAAGATTGTGAGATCTGAAGAGTGTACTCTGGTTGGATTTTTCAAGAACTGGTCGCCGCGTGATATTTCTAACCTGGGGTTAATCAGGCTCAGCGAACTGGTGATCAGATCAATGGCTGATGGGCAACTTTATGAGTACAACGTGACGGCTAACCGCGATTTACTGCATAAGGCTAAAGGGCGACTCGTACGTCGGTTTGAACCTCGTATGTATGACGAATGGTTTAAAATTAAAGTCTTAGATCCTGGAGTGGAGGCAAGTTTCTAGGTGAAATTATTATACGAATGTCTGCTGCAGACCAACCTCCGCGCACTGTTCTCAAAGGATTGACGTTACTGGATGATTCACGTTTCAAGTTTCAGAGCAAAGCCGACCCCGCGAATGGTCTGGATTACACGTTCGGGTTTGATGTCTTCAAGCTTTTTACGCAGATAACGCACATAGACATCCACCACGTTGTCATCACCGAAGTAGTCCTCCCCCCAGACATGCTCAATCAATTGAGCACGACTGAGTGCCTGACGTGGATTGCGGATGAAGCATTCCAAA
>CAYWOE010000009.1:0-19122 GCA_964459855.1 uncultured Synechococcus sp.
GCCAGCATGAAGTTCTCGGTGTAGGTGTACCAGATCGAGAACGTGATGTTGTTCTGGTGGAACTGGCGGAACCAGGGATCGAGCTCGAAGTAATCGAGCATGTCGTGCATCCAGCCCATGTTCCATTTCAGGTTGAAGCCAAGGCCTCCGCTGTCGGTGGGCTGTGTCACCATCGGCCAGGTTGTCGATTCCTCCGCAATCGACAGTGCCCCTGGGAAGTGCTGGAAGAGCACATGGTTGGCCTGCTGAAGAAAACGCACCGCCTCCGTGTTCTCACGGCCACCGTGTTCATTGGCTAGCCACTCACCATCAGGCCGCAGGTAGTCGCGGTAAAGCATCGAAGCCACCGCATCAACCCGGATGCCATCGATGTGGAACTGGTCGAACCAGAACACGAGATTGGCCACAAGGAAGTTGCGCACTTCGTTGCGGCTGTAGTTGAAGATCAGGGTGCCCCATTCCTTGTGCTCTCCGATGCGTGGATCGGCATGCTCATAGAGATGGCAGCCATCAAAGAAGGCCAGACCGTGACTGTCACGCGGGAAGTGCCCAGGCACCCAGTCGATGATCACGCCGATGCCCTCGGCATGGCAGCGGTCAACGAATGCACGGAATTCATCCGGCGTTCCGTAACGGCTGGTCGGCGCATACCAGCCGGTGACCTGATATCCCCAGGAACCATCAAAAGGATGCTCGGTGATCGGCATCAGCTCGATATGGGTGAAGCCGCGATCCTTCACATAGGGGATCAGTCGATCAGCCAGTTCCACATAGGTGAGCAGGCGTGCACCGGGCTTGAGGTCAGCTGCGGGGACCGGTGGCCGCGTGCTGCCATCGGCCTGCACGAAGGGTTCCTCCGCTGAGGCATGGATCCAGCTTCCGAGGTGCATCTCATACACCGAGATCGGCTGGTCCAGAACGTTGCTGCTGTCACGTTTCTGCATCCAGCTGTCGTCGGTCCAGCTGAAACCATCGAGATGGCTCACCAGCGAGCTTGTGGCAGGACGCACCTCGTGCTGGAAGCCATAGGGGTCGGCCTTCTGATAACAGTGGCCGTCCTGGGTGCGGATTTCATATTTGTACAGCTCGCCTTCCGGCAGCCCTGGGATGAACAGTTCCCAGATCCCACCGAGACGCTGTTGCATCGGGTGCTGGCGACCGTCCCATGAATTCAGGTTGCCGATCACGCTGACGCTGCGGGCGTTGGGGGCCCACAGGCAGAACATCACCCCCGGAACTCCCTCCTGCGCGCAGGGATGGGCGCCCATCCGTCGCCAGATGTGGTGGTGGTTGCCCTCCGCAAACAGATGGCGATCCATCTCACCCATCCATTCCTGACGGAACGACCAGGGATCGTGCTGTTCATGGGTGATCCCTCCGCGGTTGACACGAACCCGGTAGTGACAGCCGGGATCATCGCTGACACTCGCTTCGTGGATCCACGGATGGTGGGGAGTTGCCGTGGCAATTTCCCGATCTCCGAGCAGCAGCGTCACGTTCTCGGCCTCAGGCATCCAGACACGGACCGCCCAGGTGCCGTCCTGCAATGGCTGAGGACCAAGGATGGAGAGAGGGTGGTCGTGACGGCATTCCGCCAGGCGCTGTGCGTCCTCAACCATCCAGTCCTGCACAGTGATGGTCATGCAAACGCAGCCTTGATAGGCGGGGAGCTTAAGCGGAAAGTCTCCTCAAACTCCGTTCCTGCCAGGGATTCAGACCAGATCAGGTGAGAAGTCGACGTTGATGATGCGTCCCTGGCGGTTGAAGATCACGAACAGGTTGTCGGTCACATCACCGAATTCGATCGTCACCAGCACCAACTGCTGCTCGCCGCTGCTGCTCGCCACCAGCGCGTTTTCGATGCTCTTCACACCACCGAGCACCCTGGCCAGCTTCGACCACTTGCGCTCGAGATCCGCAGGTGAGATCTCTCTCTGAAAGTCGAGGTCCAGGTAGTACCGGGCTGCCACCCAACGCGCTGCAACCAGATCCTTCACGAAGTCGAGTGCGGTCTGTTCGATCGGCAGGACCGTGTCAACCCACTTCCAGGCCAGCAGTTTGCCGTCGTCATCGAGCACCAGGATGAGCGGCAGCTCACGGGTGCCGCTGTTGGTCATGGCCACCGTTTCCACGGTGGTGTCGTCCATGCCGGGGCTGATCTCGACCACCCGGAAGGAGTCGATCACCGGAGCGCTCTGCAATCGCTCACTGATGGCTTCCGTGCTGGTGGCTGACTGCAGCGGTGAGGCCAGCAGGTTGTAGATCCCCTGGGCGTTTCTCGTCCGGATGGATTGAAGCAAGGCGTTGGCGGATGCCCGGGCCCGGGCGGGTGAGAGGCCGGTTCTCGCCGCGTCCTGAGCCTGTGCGACACGAAGCTCCGCTCTGACGCTCACCGCCGGGATCATCTCCACAGTGCAGGTGGCCATGGCAGCGGCCAGAAGACAGGAGGTGAACTTCACGGCAATCGTCAGAGTGATCAGGTCAGTCTGCCGGAGTTCCCAGACTCTGTGGCATCAGCAGCGGCAGCATCCAAAACTGCGCCATGTCGAGGTGAAGCTCGATGCTGATCACCCGGCACTCAGCGCTCGGCGCGGCGCAGGCCACGGCAGGATCTCCCGGATTGATGCCGATGGCTGGCCAGGCCGCACCGGCGATGGACAGGCGCAGCCGGTCACCGGGCTGAAGAGTGGCCTGAACAGCCTGCAGTTCCAGCTCCCGCGCCTGGACTCTCAGAGCCTCGTCTCCCTGGATCCGCAACACGCCTGTTGAGAGCTGTTGCACCCTTGTCGTGCCCGCGGGAAGTCGTGACAGTGCCACACACAGGTCGAACCCAGGCTGGTCGGAGCAGGCACTGAGCCGCAGTTTCGGCCTGCCGCTCAGGTTGAGGTCGTGCTGCAGGGGCGCACCGGTGAACACCGCCACGTCGCTGCGTTGATCCAACTCTGCCCGGTCGCAGGGCCCGGGGCTGGGGCTGAGATGTCCACCCATGGCCGGCACAGGCCTCCATGGGTCATGAACGATCATCACCCGACCCGGATTCTCTGGCGCAGCAGCACGGATCCGCCCCTCTTCGCGGTCCAGGCAGGCCAGTCCCTGGCTTTCGAGATGCCAGGGCTGCTCAGCTGACGGCGTGATCGAAGCATCACTGAGCAGCTCCGCCCCGCCCCAGCGTTCGCTGATCTGGTCCCACAGCCTCAGAACGATCTGATCGCCCGCGGCATGGCCGGGATCGGTGTCGGAATCCTCAGGACGCTCGGCGATCCCGCTGTGAGGCGAGGTCAGGTGTCGTTGAAAGAAATTCAGAAGCAATCGGCTGCTCTCCGTCCACCACTGCAGATGGGTGGCAGGTCCGATGTGCAGCTCGGGTTGACCGCCTGCCATCCGCGCCCTTTCAGCCAGATCGATGACACCGCGCAGATGCGGGTCCCACCATCCACCCAGCAGCAGCATGGGTTGTCTCAGCCATCGATCCGGTGCCGAATGCCGGATCCAGTCGCTGCTCCGGTCAGCCGACTGTGTCAGCCAGCGAAAGGCCATGCCCTCTGGATCATGACGTTTCAGCAACGGCAGTCCTTCACGCAGATAACTGCCGTCCTCAAGGCTTTGGCGCATTTCCTTCCAGGCCACCGGGTCGCCTCGACGCTGCGCCTGAAGACAGGCAAGCTGCAATCCCCATCCCAGGCCCAGATGCCACCAGTGGGCCTTGCCCTCGCAGCTCCAGTGGTCCTGTTCGTCCAGCCCGCACATCGCCGGAGCCAGACAGTCCGGAGGTTGGCAATCGGGAGGAGCCAGCAACTGGGTCAGCCCCTGATAGGAGAATCCATACATTCCGATCCGACCGTTGACATCGGACATGGCCCTCAGCCAGGTCAACGTGTCGGCCGTGTCCTGCGCCTCCTGGGAGAAACCGCCAAACACTCCTCCCGAAGCTCCCTGGCCGCGCACATCCTGCACAACGACGACAAATCCATGGCTGCACCACCAGTCGGGGTGAGGAAGTGTGACCGTCGAAGCGATGGCTCTGGCGTAGGGCTGGCGCATCAACAGTGCCGGCCAGGGGCCATCTCCCTCCGGTCGCCACACCCGCGAAACAAGCTCAGTGCCGTCACGGGTGATCAGTGACGCATCAGCGAACATCCGGGCAGTTGAGTCCGATCACATAGGTCGCCACGATCTCGGCCTCTGTTGTGTTGAGGTTGCGCTGACCGGCGATCACAGCGATGGACTGGCTCGACAGTGCGGATTGCCCTCGGGCATTGATGGATTTGAACTGCTGGCACAGAGCCCTGGCTTCTCCCGGATTGCGCTTGACACTCTCCAGCAGGGACGACTGGGCCTGGCTGCCAGAGCTGATCGCCAACAGTGATGAGACTGCGGCGACGGCAGCAAATGTGAGGTTGTGGAGGGAACGCATCGGAACCTCCGTCCGAATCTGTCCTCATTTGAAACGGGTGAGACGGACATGGCTGGTCCGGACGGTCAGTTCGTGTTTTGCCTCTCCCTGGCCCGGAGGATCCAGCGGCGTGCAAGAGCCAGATCCACCACGGGTGGACGGCCGCTGCGCAGCTGGCGTTCCAGCCGACCTGTTCGGGTGACCAGCTCCTGGGGTGTGGCCCCGGCGATCGCCGTCACAGTGGCCAGTCCTGCATGCATCAGCAGGGCGGCATCCTGAGGGGGCAGATCAAGGCCGCAGGCCAGATCAGCCATGCCCTTCAGACGCCTGAGATTGCGTGCCGACGCTCGTCCGCTGGCGGCAAGCCGACTGATCTGCAGCTCGTCGAGGGCCTGCAGCTCCCCCCAGGTTGTGATGCCGGATTTCAGCAGCTGCTTCAGTTCATCGCGCATGCTCTGAGGCAGCTCCTTCAACGGATCCTCGGGTTTCATCCGCCTCGGAAATCGCGCACGGTCTCGCCCAGAATCACCGGTCTGGTGGCTCCCTCACCGGCGGGTTGCAGCTGACGCAGGCGAACCGTCACTTCCGGGCTGGTGCGACCGCCCGGTCGCAGGTTGCCCGCCAGCTGCTGCAGGGTCGGAGCTATGGCGTCATCAGGAAAATCAGCCTGGGCCTGGGCGACGACGAGGTCATCTCCGTTGTCGAAAACCACCGGTGCCCGCAAGGCGCCATCCACCTTGACGCTGGGTGTGTAGCTGAGGCCGAAGGCCCAGCAGCTGGCCGAAAGCAGCAGTGTGAAACTGCTCACCCCCACCAGGCGGAAACGGATACCCCAGCGGGCGATGAAGGCGATCAGAGTCAGGCCGAGCAATGCAGCGCCGCCCTTGGCCAGCCAGACGCTGGAGGTGGAGAGCAATTCCTCGAGCGGCATGGGCTGGTGTCCTTGGAATGTGGTCTTTATATTGCGTCGACCTCCGGCGTGTTGACGGGCATCGATGCGTGGAGGTCTTCCCAGCATGCGGCGTAACAGGCTCGTTCTGTCTGTTCTGGCTGGTTCCGTTCTCGGTGGATCCGCTCTCTGGGTTGCCGCCGATCGCTGGATCGGCTCACGGTTCAAGAGCCTGCGTCCAGATCTAGAAGCTCAGATTTCCCAACCCCTTGGACATCCCGTCAGCCTTGGTCGTTACCGCGGTCTGGGACCGCTGGGAGTCGCCTTTGGTCCCGTGCAGGTGCGCAGAGGCCCCCGTGATCAGTCGAGCGCAGCCATTCAGCGCATCAGCATCGGAGTCAATCCCCTGCTCAGCCTTCAGCGGCTGAGACCGGTGCTGACTGTGCGCGTCAGGGGAGTGCATCTCGATCTGCGTCGCAACGACCAGGGTGCCTACTGGGTCCCGGGCCCCTTGCCGAAGCAGGGCGATCCACCCAAACTCGATCTCCAGATTCGCCTCAGCGATCCCGCCAGGATCCGGATCGCTCCCGCCGGACTCAGCCTGACAGCAGACGGCTGGAGCGGGATCCGCCTGGATGAACACCGTGCCGATGCATCTGTGCAGCTTGCCCTCCCGGACCGAGGGCGCATCAGCGTCAAGGGTCGCGGTCGCTGGGTCCAGCCCGAGTTCCAGCTCACAACAAAGCTGGAACGGCTGCAGCTGTCCCGCTATCAGAACCTGCTGCCGATGGGCACACCTGTTGAGATGCAGGGTCAGCTCGGTGGCAATCTGCGTCTGGGATGGCGTCAGGGACGCGCCAGCTGCAGCGGTGGCCTGTCGCTGCAGAGGGCCGGATTCACCAGTGATTCACTGCAGCATGAGCTGGAGACGCCCCAGCTGCGAGTCAGTTGTCGCGGTGATGTGCTCAGGATCCCGAAGAGTCGATGGACCTACGGCCCTTACACAGCCTCGCTTGGAGGCAGCATGCGCCTCAATCGTTCCTTCGCACTGAAGGGTGCGCTGCAGGAACTCGATCAGGATCGCGAACTGGCCTTCCGTCTCAATGGCGAGTGGCGTCAGCCGAACCTGAGCCTGAAGGGGGTCTGGGCACTGCCCGACTCCATCCCGGTGGACGGATCGCTTCGCCTGGCCGCCAGGCTGAGTGCCGACTGGCGGGATGCCCAGTCATGGTCGGCAAGACTGGACAGCCTTGATCTCAAGGCGCCCGGCCTTGATGTGAAGGCCAGGGGGGCACTGCATCCCCGGCTGACGGTCGCGACCCAGCGACTGGAGCTGGCTGGACCAGCGTGGAGTCGTCTTCCGCTGGTCTCATCGCTGCTCGGCACGTCAGCTCCGCTGACGGGAAAGCTGCAGTTGAGCGGCGAATCCGTTCAGCCGGAGCTGTCTCTTGATCTTGCTCAGCTCCGGAATCCGCTGTTGCAGTCATGGACGCTGCGGGCCGGTTGGACCGCGCAATCCAAGCTGCTGCAGCTCGAACGGTTCCGCAGTCCGGATCTCAGCGCCAGTGCCCGGCTGCCTCTCAGTTTCGGAGCCGCCGGTCTGACGCCAGGTCAGCTGGAGGCCCAGCTGCAACTTGATTCCTACCCACTCAGTCGACTGGGCCCCCTTCTGGGCACGGAGATGGACGGAACGATTGCGGCATCAGGCCGTGTGTTCGGTTCCCTCGATTCGCTGCGGCCGGATCTGCGCCTTGAACTCAATCATCCGAGAGCGGGTGCCCTGCGCTTGATGGAGGACTGGCGCGGCACGTTCACAGGACGTTCCGGCGGCGGTGGTGTGCTGTCGATGGCTTCGTTCGGGTCAGTGATTGAGGGATCGATCGAGGCCCGCCTCGCTGCCAACTGGCTTCCTTCCGATGTGATGCTGCGACGCCGCGAAGGCAGTCTGCAGCTGAGTGGAACCCCTGCGGACTATCGCTGGACCGCGAACAATCTCAGCGTTGATGGGCTTGAGCTGGCCCTTCCCCCCCGGCAACGCTGGGAAGGGGTCTACGGACGACTGAGCGGCAACGGCACTCTGGGCTTGCAGCCCCTTGCGATCACGGCCGATCTGAGTCTCAGTCGCCCGGGAGTCATGGGCCTGCAACTTCAGCAGGGTCTGCTCACAGGCCGTTATGCGGATCGCCGTTACACCGTGAGCGGTGAACTGCTGCCACCCGACACCGGCCAGATCACCGTTGATGCCGAAGGCCGGCTTGATGGTCCTTTCAAGGGCCAGGCTGTGGCAAGAGGGCTGAGTGCGCGCTGGCTCAGCAACAGTGCTCTCAGCCTCACGCGCCTCAACAGCGATGCTCCGGCACAGCAGGGCTCGGCTTCCGATCTGGGCACGCTGCTGATCAACACCTTCGGCGGCAATCTTGATGGGCAGCTGCAGGCCCTCCGCAACGCCCGCAATGCCTTGCTGCAGGCGCGTCGCCAGAACCGCGACCGTGAACCCCTGCATCTTGAGGATCTGCGCGGACAGATGGATGCGGTCATTGATCTCAGCGGTCCCCGGATCAATCGCCTCAATCTCGATCTCAATGCACGCGGCCATTTCTGGATGGAGGGAGACGATGCCGATTACGCCCTTCAGGTGAAACCCTTCACCGCTCGCATTGAAGGTCCGATCCAGGGCGGTGAGGGGCAGTTCTCCTTCGCGCACCTCCCCTTCAGCCTGCTGGCCCTGTTTGCTCCCATGCCGCGCACCCTGCTCGGAGCCCTCGGCATGCGTGGTACTTACCGACTTGACGGCTCCAGGGCTCAGATCAGCAGCGAGCTCGTGCTTGAGGATGCGAAGGTGGGCCCTCATCCGATCGCACTGCAACGGGGCCAGTTGCTGCTCAGTGATCAGGCTCTGACGCTCGATCTGGCTCTCGTGTCCCAGACCTCACGCGAACCTGTGACCGTGACCGGCAGGATTCCTCTGGCTGCGAACCAGCCCCTCGATGTGAGGGTCGTGAGTCTTGGAGATGGCCTCAAGTTCCTGACCGGGCTGGCCAATGACAACGTCATCTGGAACGAGGGTGAGGTTGATCTGCGCCTGTTGCTGGGAGGCACGCTCCTGGCACCGGAGGCCAACGGCTACATCGTGATCAAGGACGCGGCGTTCAAGGCACAGGGTCAGAGTCTGGCCAAGGTGAACGGTTCGATGCTCTTTGACTTCGACCGCCTTGAGGTCCAGACGCTTGAAGGCCGTTTCGGCAAAAGCGGTCAGCTCAAGGGAAGCGGTGCTCTGGCTCTTCTGAGTCCATCCCCCGAGCCCAATCCACTGCGTTTTCAGATCGAGAAGGGCCGTCTGAAGCTCCCCATTGCCGATGTGGAGGTCGGCGCTGACCTGATGATCACCGGAGCTTTGCTGAAACCCGATATCGGCGGAAGTCTGGAGCTCAGCAATGGTGCGATCCGTCCGAGCCGCTCCCAGCTCTCCCGCGCCAGAAACAAGGATTCCCAAGAGACTGTCTCACCGGTTGCCGCTTCCCAAAAGGCCGCCACGAACAAGGTCATTTCCGTTGATGAACTGCTTGAGGAGCAGTGGGATTTCAGAGAGCCACTGGTTCTCAGCGGGGCGGATGTGGAGGCGTCGACAAGCCGCTCGATCAAGTCCTCCCTTCCCAAGCTGCCTTTCATCGGATTCCGCGATCTGCGCCTCACGCTCGGTCCCAAGCTGAGAGTGGAGAGGCTGCCGTTCTACAACTTCACAACGGCTGGTTTGCTCACCGTTAACGGAGCTCTCGACCCCAGCCTGGAACTGCGCGGTGTCGTGCAGTTGCTGTCGGGACGGGTGACCATGTTCACCACAACCTTCAACCTTGATCGCAAAGCCGCGAACGTCGCGGTGTTCACCCCGGCTCTCGGGCTGATTCCCTACGTGGATGTGGCCATGGTCACCAGGGTCTCCGACAACGTGACCATCAACAGCGACAACGAGAACTTCAGGACATCGGTGTTTGATTCCAACGGTCTGGGCAATCTCGGTGCCGGAGGTCAGCTGCGTCTCATCAAAGTGATGCTGTCCGCCACCGGCCCGGCCGATCGCCTGGCCCAGAGCATCAAGTTGCGCAGCACGCCCGCCCTGCCTGAGCCGCAGTTGGTGGCGCTGATCGGAGGCAACTCCCTGGCCGGTCTCTCGGGAGCCGGTGCCGGCGCAGCGCTGGCGGCCGTGCTGGGACAGTCACTGCTGTCGCCGGTTCTGGGCACATTGACCGATGCCTTCAACCAGAGACTGCAGTTCGCTCTGTATCCCACCTACGTCTCACCGGTTGTTCAGAATGACCAGGAGCGAGTCTCCGGTCAGGTTCCGCCTCAGCTCGCCCTGGTGACCGACATGGGCGTCTCCATCACCGACCGTTTCGATTTTTCCGTTCTGGCCGCTCCGAATCGCAACGACATCCCTTCGCAGGGAACCGTGACGTATCAGATCAATCCGAATTTCAGCCTGTCCGGCTCGGTCGACACACAGGGCACCTGGCAGAGCCAGCTTCAGTTGTTCATGCGCTTCTGATCAATGCCTGGATCAATGCCTGATGCATGTGTTCTGGGAGTGGATCTCGGCGGAACCGCCATCAAGCTCGGTCTGTTCAGCCTGGATGGAGAGCTGCTGGCCGAGCACCAGCGACCAACTCCTCAGCCCGCGACGCCCGGAGCGGTGTGTGTGGAGATTGCCGATGCTGTCAGTGAGCTTGACCCTGACGGCAAGGCTTCCGTGGTGGGTATCGGATTGCCAGGTCCCATGGATGCCGATGCGCGGGTGGCGCGGGTTTGCATCAACCTGCCCGGCTGGGAGGAGGTTCCGCTGGCCGCGTGGCTGGAACCACGCCTCAGGCGCAAGGTCACCCTCGCCAATGACGGGAACTGTGCCCTGGTCGGTGAGGCCTGGAAGGGTGCAGCCGTGGGTTGCAGCGATGTGGTGCTGCTCACGCTCGGAACCGGAGTGGGGGGAGGGGTGATGCTTGGGGGACGTCTGTTCACCGGCCACAACGGAGCGGCGACGGAACCTGGTCTGATCACGCTGTTCCCCGATGGACCTGACTGCAACAGCGGCAACAGAGGGTCGCTGGAGCAGTTCGCCAGCATCACCGGACTGAAGCGACTCAGTGACACCGAGCCGTCCGTGCTGGCGGTGGCCGCATCGAAGGGAGACCTCCAGGCACAGGCTCACTGGGAGCGATACGGTCAGCTTCTGGGTACCGGGATCAGCTCGCTCGTCTACATGTTCACGCCCCAGCTGGTGCTGGTGGGCGGAGGGCTTGCCGGTGCCAGTGAGCATTTTCTCCCTGCCGTGCGTCATGAAGTCACCACCCGCGTTCAGGCGGTGAGTCGCGAGGGGCTTCAGATCAAGGCCTGTGCACTCGGCAATGGTGCAGGCCGACTGGGCGCCGCCCGCCTGGCGATCGAGCGTCTGTTGTCATCGTCGTCGCTCCAGGCGGGATGATGGAAACCGTTTTGACGTGTTGCCCGTGCAGGCCGTTCCAGACCCCTCCCCGGAGCTTCTGTCTTTGGCGGCGGGCCTGCGCCGGGCCGCCACGGATCTGGGCCTGACCAGCGATCAACAGCGACGGGAGGCCCTGCTGGCGATGGCTGATTCGCTGCGGGCTCATTCCTCCGCCATCGTCACCGCAAACCGAACGGATCGTGAGAACGCGGCACAGAGCGGCCTGGCTCCGGCTCTCATGGCCCGTCTGAAACTGGATGACACCAAGCTCGAGGGTGCGATCACCGGCCTGCGGCAGCTGGCTGATCTTCCCGACCCCCTCGGCCGAAGGCAGCTGCACCGCGAGCTTGATGACGGTCTTGTGCTGGAACGGGTCAGCGTTTCTCTCGGGGTTGTGGGTGTGATCTTCGAGGCGCGTCCGGATGCGGTGATTCAGATCGCCTCGCTGGCGATTCGATCGGGAAACGGCGCGATCCTCAAAGGTGGCCGTGAAGCGGAATGCACCAACAAGGCCGTCATGGCCGCACTGCAGGACGGACTGACGGGATCGTCGGTCTCTCCCGATGCCCTCGCTCTGCTCACCACCCGGGAAGACAGCCTTGCGCTTCTCAAGCTGGAGGGTCTCGTTGACCTGATCATCCCCAGGGGCAGCAACGAACTGGTGCGCTTCATTCAGGACAACACCCGCATTCCTGTGCTCGGTCATGCCGATGGGGTCTGTCATCTGTACGTGGATGCCGAGGCGGATCCCGATCAGGCCGTCACCATCGCTGTCGACAGCAAGGTGCAGTACCCGGCTGCCTGCAATGCGATTGAGACCCTGCTGGTTCATGCCGACATCGCAGGGGTCTTTCTGGACAAGGCCATCCCCGCGCTCGAGGCCAAGGGAGTCCGGCTGCTCGGTGATTCCGCTGCCTGTGCATTCGGAATCCGTGAGGCCGCGGCCGACGATGACTGGAGCACGGAATACCTTGCACTGACCCTGTCCGTTCGGGTCGTGGATGATCTCGATGCGGCTCTTGACCACATCCGCCGCTACGGCTCACGCCACACCGAGGCGATCGCAACCCGCAATGTCTCCACTGCCGAGCGATTCCTGCGCTCGGTTGACAGTGCCGGTGTCTATCACAACTGCTCCACCCGATTCGCCGACGGCTTCCGCTACGGCTTCGGTGCCGAGGTGGGCATCAGCACCCAGACTCTGCCTCCGCGCGGACCCGTGGGGCTTGAGGGGCTGGTGACCTATCGCTACCGACTGCGTGGTGATGGTCATGTCGCTGCTGATTACGCCTCAGGTGCGCGGAGCTTCACGCACAGGGACCTGGCGTGACCAGTTCCCCGCCGCCGCTGGACATCATCAGGGTCGACGATCTCCGCCTCTGGGCGCATGTGGGGGTTCTCGATCATGAGCGTGAACATGGCCAGTGGTTCCGTGTTGACCTTGAGCTGCATCTTGATCTCAGGGCTTCCGCCGCTGCTGATTCACTGGAGGCAACCGCGGATTACAGCCTGGGGGTTCAGGCTCTCCAGCGGCTGGCAGCGGAGATCTGCTGTCAGACGCTGGAACATTTCAGTGAGCGCATGTTCGAGCAGCTGGAGGGTCTCTACGGACCCTTGCCGATGCATCTGCGGCTGAGCAAATGTGATCCTCCCATTGATGGTTTCAGGGGTACGGTGAGCCTTGAGCGCTGGCGCCGCAAGCCGTTCTGATATGTCCTCCACGGAGCCTTCCTCCACCAGGCGTCCGCTCGTTCTCGTGCATGGGCTCTGGGATACGCCTCATCTTTTTCGTCGACTGGTCCACCGCCTGGAAGCGCATGACGTTCCGCTGCTGGTGCCCCATCTTCCCCACCGTCTCGGAGCTGTTCCCCTGAGCACCCTCGCGCACCAGCTCGATGCTCATATCCGAGAGCGCTGGGGCGATGACATGGAGATCGATCTGCTTGGTTTTTCCATGGGCGGCATCATCGGCCGCGTGTGGCTGCAGCAGTGCGGTGGTGCCCGGCGCACCCATCGCTTCGTCAGTGTCGGCAGTCCGCAACGGGGAACGGTCACCGCACAGTGGATCCCAGCCTGGCTTTTCGCAGGGCTCGCCGATATGAAACGAGGCAGTCCGCTGCTGCGCTCGCTGAATGCCGAAGTGCAGGCCCTCGAGCAACTGGACTGCGTCAGTTACTTCTGCCGCTGGGATCTGATGGTTGTCCCCGGCTGGCAGGCCCACCTCCCTCTTGGTCATGTCAGCAGTCTTCCCGTGCTGACTCACCAGCAGCTGATGTCTCATCCCCGCGCTCTCGATGCTCTGGTCAGAACGCTTCTGGGCGACTGATTGACCTGCGATGACTGACAGTCTGTGTGTCGCAATGCACACTTCGGAGGTATTCCCGCATTGCCGCGCATGTGCTTTTCAGCCTCGGCAAGTTTCACGGCGTCGGCCGTTCTGGTCCCCCTTGGTCTTTATTCACATCATCTGGCGACCCGTCACGAGCGGCCTGATTACAAACCGCTGGCCCTGGTTCCCTTTTTCTTCGGCGTGCAGCAGTTCATCGAGGGACTTGAGTGGACGGCCATTGACGGTGGCAACATTCAGCCTCTCGGCACTCTCGCTGGACTGGGCTTTCTCTTCTTCGCCTACTGCTTCTGGATGATCTGGATTCCATGGAGTGCCTGGTCGATCAGCCGAAGCACGGAGTCCACCGGTCTGCAACGACGGCTCAAATGGGTTGCGATCGTGGCCACGGTGCTTGGCGTTGCCTTCTACACCCCCATGCTTTTCAACCCTCCGGCCCTGCAGCCAGCGGTGCACAGCAATGGGCGCCTTCTTTACGACATCACCAACCTGCACAGCATCCTTCACAACTTTGTGAACACCGAGCCGATCGGTGAGTTGACCTACTGGGCCTTCATCGTGCTGCCGTTGATCGCCCTCAGTGACAAGGCTGTGAAACTGTTCGGCGTGCTCATCTTCGTCTCGATCTTTCTCACCTGGGCGACCTACAGCGCAACCTTCAATTCGGTGTGGTGCTTCTACTGCGCCGTGCTTTCGATCATGGTGATCTGGATCGTCAATCGTCCGCATCTGCGTCAGGCCTGAAGCCGATGCCTGACCAGCTGTTGGCATCTCTTGAGTCCATGGGTCAGCTGCTGCTGGCCATGGACACGGGTGTCGGTCTGATGTTCGGTGTTGGAATGTCGATGTCGGCTTCGCATCTGTTCGCTTTGCTCGCCAACCGGCTGACGCCAAAGCAGATTTTCCTGCACATGATCGTGGATGCGCTGGTTCTGAGCCTGGCCTTCATGGTCGGGATCCTCTGCCACAGCCTGATGTTGATGCTGCTGGAGGGTGTTCCTCTGCAACCGATCACCTTCGCCAATCGCATGGGCGCCGCCATGTGGCCCGGCTTGTTCTATGTGCTGGCGGCAGCCCCCTATGTGAGCGATCTGATTGCGGTCACCCTGCTGGCCTGGATTCATCTGAACGTGATGTTGCTGCTGCAGGCTGTTTATGACGTTCCTCTGCAGACGAGTCTTGTGGTGGCGCTTCCAGGCTTTGTGCTTGCACTGCTGCTGGTGGGTCTGCTGTTCGCGCAGCGCTGGCGCACCAGTTACGCGATGCTCGCCCGCGAGGTGTCAGGGCTGACGCCGCCATGACCGGGCTCCCGTCCTCAGACACTGCTGCAGCGGTTCAGCCTCAGCGTCGGCGACTCAGGAGAGTACGTCGCTGGCTGGTTGTGGTGCTGGTCTGCGTGGCCATGCTCGGTCTTCTCGGCCTGACAGCCGTTCGCCGGGATGCGGCCCTGCTTCTGCAGCCGGAGTCATTGCTTGAGCTGATGACCTGGCTGGGATCGGTGCTTGTGGTGGTGGTCGCCCTGGTCGGTGTTTATTCGGTGATGGTGGATTTCGTCTTCTGGGAAGGCTGGATGAACGGCCTTCCGGATCCCAGCCGACTTTTCACTGACGGCAGTGACACGTCCGATCGTCATCAGCACTACGTCGTCTACCTCGATGGCATTCATCAGAGTGAGGAGAGCCATCCGCCGCGGGTGAGCGACTTCCTGGGCTGTCTGCAGGAGTCGATTGCGGACGACACCCTGCTGGTGAAGGGGATCGAGGCCTACACAATCACCAACGACGGATTGCGCGCGACCACTTTCGCGGGCTGGTTCTGGCAGCGGCTGTTCGCTCTGCAGGAGCATCACCCCAATGCTGTTGTGCGTTTCATCTGTGCCTTCTGCGTGCAGGCGAACAATGTCATCAAGGTCGGCATCTCCTCGGATCGCCGTTACGGGCCGGTGATGAATTATGAGCTGGCGTTGAAGATCGCCCGTCGTCTCGATGCGATCGGCTTCAGGCCTCATCAGGCGTCCCGAATCGTTCTCGTCGGTTACAGCGGTGGTGGCGAGATGGCGATCGGAACGGCTGAGATCCTGCAGCAGCTCTGTCGGGTGAGAGTGCAGGTGATCACGATCTGTGGCGTGTTCAGCGGCAACGGCGAGCTGGAGTCCGTCAATGACGTGGCGATGGTGGTGGGCAGCCATGATCCCGTGGCTGCTCTGGGACGGATTGCCTATCCGGGACGCCTGTCCCTGCTGCCGCTGTCCAACTGGAATTGCTGGCAACGCCATCACTCCCTGCAGCGCTACACGATCGAGGGAATGAGTCACAACGGTGCATCAGGCCCGTTCTCCACAGCATTCCGCGGCGCCGTGGTCCAGGCGATCTGCAGGGAACTGGAGCGTTCAGAGCTCAGCCCGCCGCTGCGAACTCCCCGTTGAGAGCGCGCACCAGAGTGAACGGGCTGTGCCTCGGCTGGCTTGCCCTCAGCCTGCGTTGTGCGTCGGAGCGCGACTGTTCGTTGTGAAACAGATCCTGGGGAAGTTGCTCCAGGCTGAGTCGGTAGCGATTCACGCTGTCGTCGCTGACCTGAAGACCCGCTGACAACAGCTGTTGCAGCTGACGATGAAGTCGCTGACGCCACAGATCTCCGAGCGTCAGAGGAAAGAGATGGGTCTGCCCGGTGATGGCTTGCTCGAGCAGTGCTGTGGAGTCGATGCAGAACCCAAGCGCTCCGTATCCGCCCATATGCAGATGGCAGAACTGGGCTTCGCTGTTGTGTACAGCTCCCATCAGCTCGCAGAGATCGAGGGTCTCCCCAAGCTGTTCGCCGCTGATGTCATTCGCTGGATAGGCCACCGTGCCGTTGTTCCGATCGTTCTGCCAGGGCCTCTGGAGCTCATTGAGAGCTGCCCAGCCGTTCAGGCCTTCCACACCCTGGTAGTACTGCAACAGAAGCGGTGAGCTGTCGGGAGGCTGCAGTTCCATCTCGAGGGAGCAATGGGGCATCAGCGCCTGGATCTCCATGCCTCCTGCATCCAGAAGACCGGTCCGGTAGGGAACCGCCAGCGGGATCTGTCGCCACTGATCTGCGCCGCCGGTGCTGGCACCGAGTCCGAAGCTGGCCACGCTCGTGCGGATGCGTGCGCGGCACTGCCAGCCCTGATCGATCAGAAGGTCAAGGAGCTTTCTGCCGCTGTCCTGCCCCTCGAATCCGAAGGGTTCTGATTCACTGCCTGTCCTGTTCAGCCTGTTGCTGCCCAGCGCGTTGAGGATCTGCGCCATCAAACGGTTGCGCCGCCGCTCAGGCTCGTTCTGCAGGTAGGGGAGTCCGTGGTTGCTCCAGCTCAGGACACCTCCCATGGCACTGATCTTCGCCAGTGTGCCTGGTGATTTTTGCTGAGGAGAACTCGATGGTTCGGGCGTGTCTGATGTCAGTGACCACAGTGCTTCGAGGGTCTGCGGCAGTTCCAGTGTCTCTCCACCGCTGAGCGAGATCTCCCGTCGGCACCAGCGCTGCAGAGCGCTGAGCCCCGAGGGCTCTGAGAGTGCGGGCAACATGTGTTGCAGGTCATCAGCCAGGGTGGCCAGCAGCAACGGGCTGACCAGGTTGTTCTCAAGCAGGCTGCCCAGGCTGCGCAGATGTTCCGGGAGGTTTGCATGCTGCCGGCGCCAACGTCTCGGAAGCATCAGCAGCAGTGGAATCAGGCGTTGATGGTGGAGATCGCTGAGCAGCCCATGCAGGAAGGCCTCTCGACTGATCCCATGACGCAGGCTGCTCTGTTCGAGCGCATCATCGAGCGCGATCAGAGGAGCCAGTGCAGTGCCGTCTTGCGGTGATCGTCCCCAAGCAGGACTGAGCCTGAGCTGATCATCCGTCATGGCTCAGCCCCCGGGCTGATCAGGACGCCGCCGCCAGTCCCGAGTGACGGATGAGTGCTGCGCTGGTGGCGTCTCTGCCGCGGAAGCGGCGATAAACCTCGGCAGGTCGAAGACTGCCGCCCAGGCTGAGCACGGTGTTGCGGAAACGTTCGCCAGTGGCGGCCACATCATCGTCTTTCTCAAGGCCGACTTCCTCAAAGGCGGCGAAAGCATCGGCGCTGAGCACTTCCGCCCATTTGTAGGAGTAATAGCCAGCGGCGTAACCGCCGGCAAAGATGTGGCCGAATGCGCAGAGGAAGCGGTCCTCCGGCACGGGCTGCAGCACGCTGGTGGTTTCCGCGATGCGGCGTCGGAATGCGTCCGGGCTGGTCTTCAGCTCCGGAGTCCACTGGCTGTGGAGACGCAGATCGGTGAGGGCGAAATGCACCTGACGAAGCGTGCCGTTGCCCTGCATGAAGGTGCGGCTGCTGCAAAGCTTCTGATAGTCCTCCTCCGGGAGTGGTTCTCCGGTCTGCCAGTGGCGGGCCATGCCCATCAGGGTGCTTCGATCCAGACACCAGTTCTCCATGAACTGACTGGGGAGCTCCACCGCGTCCCATTCCACGTTGTTGATGCCAGCAGCCTCAGGGTGCTCAACGGTGGTGAGCATGTGCTGGAGCCCATGGCCGAATTCATGGAACAGGGTCTCCACCTCCTCGAAACTCATCAGGCTGGGCGTGTCTCCGGCGGGAGGGGTCTGGTTGCAGATCAGATAGGCCACCGGCAGGGTGAGATCACCGTTCGCATCGCGTTTGCGGCTCAGGCACTCATCCATCCATGCACCGCCTCGCTTGCTGGCGGGCCGGCTGAAAGGATCGAGGTAGAAGGCGGCCAGTTCCTCACCGCTGCAGTCCCTGACCCGGAAGAAGCGCACATCCTCCTGCCAGATGGGTGCTTCACCGTCTGCCGCTTCAATGCGGATGCTGAACAGGCGTTCACAGAGGCTGAAGAGACCTTCGAGAACCTGAGGCAGGGGGAACCAGGGCCGCAGGGCTTCCTGATCGAGGTCGAAACGCTCGCGTCTCAGCTGCTCCGCCCAGTGGCTCACATCCCAGGGGGCGATCGCCTCTGCTTCCGTTGCTCCATGGTTTGCGGCGTATTCGCGCAGTTCCTCAAGCTCCTGTTGTGCCACAGGCATCGCTGAAGCTCTCAGTTCCTCGAGCAGCGATTCAACCGCGGACACATCCTCGGCCATCTTGGAGGCGAGGCTCAGCTCCGCCCAGTTCGCATAGCCAAGACGCTCAGCCTGTTCACGACGCAGCTGCAGGATCTCCTCGATCAGCGGTGCATTGTCAAGATCACCACTGCTGGCGCGGCTCACCTGAGCTTTGTAGAGGGTTTCTCGCAGGGACCGGTCTTCGGCGTGGGTGATCACCGGGATGTAGCGGGGCATGTCCAGGCCGAGTCGCCAGGGCCCTTCGGCCGCACTGGGTTCTGAGCCGTCAGCAGCCTGATCACCGGCCTCCCTGGCCGCTGAAGCAAGGATCTCCAGGGCTCGCTCGGGTACGCCCTTCAGCTGCGCACGCTCATGTACCACCAGGCTCCAGTTCTGCGTGGCATCAAGCACATGGTTGCTGAAGCCGGTCGAGAGAGCCGCCATCCGTTCACTGGTGCGGTTGAAGTCCGCCTGCTGCTCGCCTCTCAGGGCAACGCCGCGATGCTGCATCGAGAGCAGTTCCGCATCGACAATGCGTGTCTGGGTGCTGTCGAGTGGTTGCGCGGGGGATGACTTCAGTCTGCTCAGAGCTTCATGCAGAACCTGGCTCTGACCGAGGCGGTTGCTGAAGCGCACCACCTCGGGCTGCTGTTTCGCGTGAGCTTCTCGCAGCTCGGGGGTGTTGCGAACACCGGTGAGATGGCTCACCACACCCCAGCTCCAGCGCAGGCGTTCACCGAGTCGATGCAGGCTAGGCATCAGTTCCTCCCAGCTCAGGGGAGAGGCTTCGGACAGTCGCTGGCGGAGGGATGTCTCCAGAGTCTCCAGCTGTTCGTTCAGCGAGGTCAGCAGAGTGGGGATCTCGCTGTTGACCTGCTCGGCGTCAATGGCATCGAAGCGAGGGAGTCCCTCACAGCGCAGCAGTTCCGGGGTGCTCATTCGGGGTCAGCCGGTGGGGA
>CAYWOE010000010.1:0-18133 GCA_964459855.1 uncultured Synechococcus sp.
CACCATGGGACCTGATCAACTGCACGCATTCTGAGCCTTGGTCTCTCCCTGGCGATTGTGGGCCGACCGACTCACGCTCCTGCGCTCCGTCCTCGGTGCACCTGTTCTGCTGCTCCTGGCATCAGAGCAGCTGGCATGGGCCTGGCTGCTGCTGCTGATCGGCGCGTTGAGCGACTGGGCAGACGGATGGATGGCCCGCAGAGCGGACGGTGGCAGCAGCTGGGGCGCCAGGCTTGATCCATTGGCCGACAAGCTCTTGATCAGCGCCCCGCTGATCTGGCTGGCGGCCGATCATCAGCTGCCGCCTCTGGCTGTGTGGCTGCTGCTGGCGAGGGAACTGCTGATCTCCGGATGGCGGTCAGGCAGCTCAGCGGGCGCTCCGGCCTCATGGCTTGGGAAATGGAAAACCACATTTCAGTTCCTCAGCCTGTTTCTGATGCTCTGGCCGACAAGCTGGACATCCGACCAGATCACTCAGACCTTGCATCAACTGGGCTGGTGGCTGTTCTGGCCAGGCCTGGTCCTGGCTCTCTGGTCCGCCATCGCCTACCTCAGCCCCCGATCAGCACCTGATCGGCGCTGAAGTCGGGATTTGCTGTCGGAGCCAGGGCGTAGTCGCGCCTGTAGCTGTCGGCCATGCAGGCATGTGCGTCAAAGCGTGGGGTCCAGGCCAGCTCGCGCTCGACGCGGCGGATATCGGTCAGAAAGTGATTGAGTCTCAACGGGAAGCCTTTGCGGGCTTTCGGATCCAGTCCACTGGGATCGAAGCTGCGCAGATCAAGGCTCTCGGGCTGACGACCGCATGCCAGAGCTGCCGCCTCGATCAGACCTCGGAATGTGATCCCCTTCTTGGCGGAGCAGTTGTAGATGCGATTGCAGGAAGCATCCACCTCAAGGCTTCGAGCCATGGCTTCAGACAGATCCTCAACATGGCCGATCTGGGTGATGGTCGTTCCGTCCCCGGGAAGAGGGATGGGACGGTCATGAACGATCCGATCGAAGAACCATCGCTCCACCGGGTTGTAGTTGCCCGGTCCAACGATGTAGGTCGGCCTGAAACTCGTGAAGGCGATGCCTTCGCGCATCAGCCATTGCTCGGTGTCGGACTTGCCCGCGTGCCGACTGGCTGGGTCAAGCGGGCTCTCCTCATCGAGGGGCCAGGTCTGGCTGCCGGCATAGACACCGGCCGAACTCACATAAAGGAAGCGGTGAGAGGGAGGACCGGTTCGTTCCAGAACCCGCTGACTGTCGGACAGCGTGCGTCCGGAGCTGTCGACGATGACATCAAAGCCACGGCCCTTGAGCTGATCGAGTGCCTGATCGTCGCCACGATCACCGTTCACAGACTCCACTCCTTCGGGGAGTGGCTTGCGACCACGGGTGAAGAGGGTGAGTTTGTGGCCCTGCTGCTGCAGGCGGCTCACCAGAGGCTTTCCGACGAAGCGGGTTCCCCCCATCAACAGGATTTGCACGAACTGCCACACGGACCAGGAGGTATTGAAGCGTGTTCAACCCATCCATGCAGGATGGGAGTCAGTCCATCGCAACGGCCATGCAGATCATTCCAGCCATCGACCTGCTGGGTGGGGCCTGCGTTCGGTTGCATCAGGGTGATTACGACCAGGTCACCCGCTTCAGCGACGACCCTGTGTCCCAGGCCAGGAGCTGGCAGGAGCAGGGAGCGAGGCGTCTGCACCTCGTGGACCTCGACGGCGCCCGCAGCGGAGAACCGATCAACGACACTGCGGTGCGCGCGATCACGAAATCACTGTCAATCCCGGTTCAGCTGGGCGGAGGAGTGCGTTCGGCGGAGCGGGCCAAGGAACTGCTGGACTGCGGCCTGGAGCGGGTGATTCTGGGAACGGTCGCACTGGAGCAACCGGAGCTTGTGGTGGAGCTGGCTGATCGCTATCCCGGACAGATCATCGTGGGCATCGATGCCCGACATGGAAAGGTCGCCACGAGGGGATGGATCGAGAACAGCGACACGGAGGCCACTGAACTGGCGGCACGATTCAGTGAGTCAGCGATTGCAGCGATCATCAGCACCGACATCAGCACCGATGGCACCCTTGCAGGCCCAAATCTGGTTGCCCTGAGGGAGATGGCCGCTGCCAGCTCAGTTCCCGTCATCGCCTCGGGCGGTGTGGGTTGCATGGCTGACTTGCTGGCCCTGCTGACACTGGAACCTCTCGGCGTGGAAGGCGTGATCGTCGGACGTGCCCTCTACGACGGACGCGTTGATCTGCAGGAGGCTCTCAAGGGGCTCGACGAGGGACGACTGCAGGACCCACCGACGGGTCAGTTGAGGGATCTGGCCTGAATCGATCGCTTAGACGGTTCGATTTGACGGGTCTAATCTGAAATCGTTACGACGACTGCCGTGGAGTCGCTGGTCGAGTCATTTCTGCCACAGGGAGCCACTGAAAAGCGCACCCTTCAGGATGCATTCGAGCGTTGCCGACATCTGGGCATGCGACTGAGCCGACAGAGACGGATGGTGCTCGACCTGCTGTGGAGCGAAGCCAGTCACCTCAGCGCTCGAGACATCTTCGAAAAACTCAACCGGCAGGGACGGCGGATCGGCCATACCTCTGTTTATCAGAATCTCGAGGCTCTCCAGAGTGCGGGAGTGATCGAATGCCTCGATCGGGCCAGTGGTCGGCTCTATGGCTACCGCAACGATCCCCACAGCCATCTCACCTGCCTGGAAACAGGTGCCATCGAGGATCTCGACGTCAAACTTCCCGATGATCTGCTGAAAGAGATCGAACGCCGTACCGGGTTCGATATCGAGTCCTACACGCTGCAGCTGAACGGACGACCCAGATTTGCCACTGGAGCATCCTCGAAAGGACCGTTACCTTGACGCTCATCAGCGCAGTTCCAGGGCACCGTGATCGACCAGGACAGGGAGATTCTCCTTTTCGCTCCCGATCTCCTCGGTGAAAGCCTTGCAGCGGAACTATCCAGCGAGGGGCTTTCGCTGCAGGTGCGGCTCGCGGCTGATCAGCTCAGAGGGAACCCGGCGCTGGTGGTCTGGTCACTTCCGGCCGAACCACAACCTCTGATCCTCGAGCGCGAGATTCTGCAGCTTCAGCAGCGCTGGTCTCCCGCACCGCTGCTGCTGCTGCTGCCATCGGATTTCAGACGCAATCCCGAGGAGCTGCTGTCGCTGAACTGCGACGGCATCCTCCAGGACCCTGACCTGGCATCACTGAAAGCTGCTGTCCAGACCCTGCTGAATGGAGGCAGAGTTCTGAATTTCAAACCCCATGCGGGCCGTCCTGATGACAGCAATCAGGCCATGGGCCTGGCGCAATCGCTGTTGGTCAGCGGTCTGCAGCAGATCAATCGGGATCTGCAGGTCATCGAAGCACTGCTTGATCCGCCGCCGGATCATCTTCTCCTGCGCCTGATGCTGGAGGGTCGTTGTCGTGAACTCCGCAGTGCCAGAAATCTGCTTCTCTGGCTCTGGGGACCTCTCCAGACCGGTCTGGCCGAGGCCGTGCCACTGCGCGATCAGTCCAACACCCTTGAACTGACCCTGAGCGAGCGTCAACCGACGGCCGTCTGGAATGCCATCCAGCAACGACTCGAGGGGGCTGTCAGCAGTGGTCTTGGAAACAGCACAGGGCAGTTGCTCGCCATTGAAGGGCTTCATCCAGAACGTCGTCGCGACCTGATGCTGGCCTTGCTGCAACAGCTTCAGGAGGTGCTGCTGCGCCTGCGCAGTGATGATCTCGTGGACGCGCGCGACCAGAAGGCACTCAGTGCACGCTGGCAGACGTTGCAGACAGAGGTGCGGCAACAGGCTCTGCGAAGCGTCGCCGGCAACTACGTGCGGCTTCCGCAGGGAGAACGTCTTGTTGCCGTCGCCGACCAGCTTGTAGATCGAACCGATCTCCAGCAATCCGATGAGGAACTGCCGGACCCGCAGATCATGCTGGCCTCACTAGTGCTGGATCAACCCGTGCTGGTTGACGGTCAGCTGCTTCCCTCAGACGATCCCAGGGCATTGCTGCAGCTTGAGACTCTCATCAGCAACTGGCTTGTTCGCACGGCCGAGCTGATTGGCTCGGAGCTGCTCGGGATCTGCGGCGAATGGCCGGAACTGCGCCGATATCTCCTGCAACAGAATCTGATTTCAACGCGCGAACTGGAACGTCTGCGCAACCAGCTCAACAGCCAGTCTCGATGGCAGGACTGGATCGAGCGGCCGATTCGTTTGTATGAAAGTCGTCGATTGTTGTTCAGCCTGAAAACCGGCCGCATCGAGCCATTGCTTCTCACCGAACCGAGGGATGAGGAACTCAGAAGCCTGCGCTGGTGGCAGCAGCAGGTGGCTCTTCTGGTGGAGGCCCGCGATGCGATCGCACCACAGGTGCAGGCCCTGGTGAGACGTCTTGGAGATCTGATGGTTGTGGTTCTGACTCAGGTGGTGGGTCGGGCCATCGGCCTGATCGGACGTGGCATCGCTCAGGGCATGGGTCGCAGCCTCGGGCGTGGTTGATCCCGATCAGAAACGGCTGGTCAGGGCTCAGAATGGGCGCACTCCTCCGCCGCCATGACAGCGTTCCTGATCCGATCCATCATCGCGGCGCTGTGCTTGATGCTGATCGTGCTGCCTGCACAGGCCATCCGGGAAACCGACAGCTACGACGGCAATATTTTTGCGCTGTATGCCGGCAACGGATCACTGGTGCCTCCTGCCGTCACCCTTGCTGATTCTCAGCAGGCGGGTCGCACAAGCGTCATTGTGTATTACCTCGATGACAGCAGAACCAGCAAGGCCTTCTCTCCGGCTGTTTCGGAACTTCAGAGACTCTGGGGAAACAGCGTGGATCTTCTGCCACTGACCACAGATGCACTGCAGGGAAGGTCTGACGGCGACAGAACTGACCCGGCTCATTACTGGCACGGAATCATTCCGCAGGTGGTGGTGATCAACGGAGAGGGCAAGGTGCTGCTCGATGAAGAGGGACAGGTCCCTCTGGAGGCGATCAATTCGGCCATCAGTCAGGCCACCGGACTTCCCGCGCCGCAGGGCGAGAGCATGAGCCTGAGTTTCAACGAACTCAACACCGAGGTGATCTCTCGCTGAGAGATCACAGGGACGCCTTACGCTGCGCGCCATTGAGACCGGCTGACAGCCGTCGCTGACATGTGTGTTCTGCTTCTGATCCTTCTCCTGATCGGCCTTGGAGTGTTCTGGATCGAAGCACGCCATCGCTTGAGGCCCGCATCGCCTCTGACGCTGCGTCAGCTCGACTGGAGCATCGGGACACAAGGAGATGATCTTGACCTGGAAGGGTGGATCGAAATCAACAACCCCCATGCGCGCATGGAGGTGATGGTGCCCGAACTGCAGGTCAATCCTGTTCTGATCGGCAGCTCGGATCTGAGCGATGTGACGGTGAGAACCGAAATCACCCCCCATCATCCCGATGAGGAGACCAGGGCCGATGGGTACTGGCCGGCCTACATCGTGAAAGGCCGCAAGAGCACGCGCATCAGGGTCAGCGTCACTCTCAGCAGTGACAAGGGCCTGGCGATCGCCGATCGCGTCGACACGGTCTGGATGGATGTCAACTGGGTGAATTACGGACCCTTCGGACGTCTTGATCGCCGCCAGGGGGTGGTGGTGCCGCTGCGCCGACCTGCGGTTCTGCAGCCCTCCAAAGCCGAGTTCAGATCCGGGGAGAACTGCAAGGTGCTTCCTCTGAAGACACATCTGCTGGGCCCTCTCGACAACACGATTGAAGTGCTTCGCAACTACGCCGGAGAGCTGATCCAGCCTGGAGACATTCTCACGATCGGAGAAACACCGGTTGCCGTGATCCAGGGGAGATACACCCATCCCTCCATGGTGAGACCCAGCTGGATCGCCCGCCTGCTCTGCCGTGTCTTCCACCCCACCAGCAGCCTGGCTACCGCCTGCGGGCTTCAGACCCTGATCGACCAGGTCGGACCGACCCGTGTGATCCTCGCCTGGTCAATCGGCCTGACCCTGAAAATCATCGGGCTCAAGGGTTGGTTCTATCGACTGGCCGGCGAACAGGCACGACTGATCGACGACATCACCGGAACAACCCCCCCTTACGACCAGACCATCGTGCTCGGACCGGCTGATCCCGTCCGTCTCTGCCAGGAAGCCGCAGATGTTCTCGGCATCTCGGTTGCGATTGTCGATGTGAACGACCTGGGTCGTGTGAAGGTGCTGGCCTCCAGCAACGGCTGTGATGAAGCATTGCTGCATCGCGCGCTGCGCCCCAACCCGGCGGGCAATGCCAACGAACGCACTCCTCTGGTCCTGGTGCGACCCGCCTGATCTCAACCAACGAATGTCGGCGATAGATTGAGATGGTGGTGGAGGCCTGCCGTGGCAACGTCAGCGGGATTCCGGCTCCGGGTTGAGCCCTTGAAACCTGGCCATCTGGCACAGATTGCCTCGGCTTCCGATGCGTGTTTCACCATCGAAACCAGTGCATTGCAGAGCCTGCTGGTGCAGTCCTGGTTCAGCCGCCTGGACAGATTGCTGCCCGATCCTCTCAACGCGCGGCTGACAAGGGTCCTCGCCTTGATCGAGTCGAGCTCCCAATTAAACGAACAGATTGAATCGCTGCTGCTGATGCGCTCCAGCAACCGACGCAACAGTTGCTGGCACCTTGATGTTCTCTCGCTTGCTTCTCCCCGCCACTTCAGTCGTCAGCAGGGCCTTCGTCTGCTGATCCAGCAGGCACTGAGCGATGACATTGCCAGTTGCCGCAGCTGGCTGGTGCGTTGCGACCCGAACGACCGAGCTCAGCTCGATCTGTTACGGGAGCTTGGTTTCCAGCCCCTGCGCCAGGGACGCATCTGGAACCCTCCGGAGAAGATCGGGGGATCGTCATCGGAGCAGAGCTCCAGATCAGAGCTTCCGCAGGGACTCGCATGGAGTCCGATCACCCGCGACAACGCACGACAGCTTCTGGCTCTCGAACAAGCCAGCATCAGCCCTCAGCACCGACAGATCCTCGATCGTCAATGCTGTGATCTGCTTGACCTGAGCGGCGGCGGATCATCGGTTCTGACTGTTCAGCGAGATGGGAGCAGCCAGGTGATCGCGGGGCTGATCCGACGCCCCTGGGGCATGGATTCACCGAGGCTGGAACTGCTGCGTGGACCGGCCTGGGACGAACGCATCGGCTTCGGGCTGCCGGCAGCATTGTCAGCGCTGCTGATGCAGCGGACTCCGCCATCTCTTCTGCTGGCGGAGGATGATCATCGACTCGGCGACGTTCTGGCGGGTCAGGGCTGGCATGAAGGCCCTCAGGAAATGATGCTTGGCAGAAGCATCTGGAGGCGTGTGAACCAACGCAGCCTGGGTGGAATCCGTCCGATCGAATCCATGCTCGGACGCCTGCAGCCCCAGCACCCTCCGCTTCCCACGCCGAGCCTGGCGCCGAGGCGTTAGTGAGCTCAGCTTCCTCTCCCCGCGCACGATCGGCACTCAGCCTCGATGTCGGGCGCAGACGGATCGGACTGGCTGGATGCGATGGACTGGGAATGACGGTGACGCCTCTCAATGCCCTGAAACGCGGGGTCTTCCGTGACGATCTCTTGCAACTGAAGAGGCTGTGCGCTGAGCGACGGGTCGAGGCCCTTGTGGTGGGACTCCCTCTCGACGACCTCGGCAACCCCACCGTGCAGGCGCAACACTGTCAGCGCTACGGAGTGCGTCTGGCTCGTGCCCTGTCACTGCCCATGGCCCTGGTGAACGAACACAGCAGCAGCTGGGCTGCCGGAGAACGCCATCAACTGCATGGGGATCGCAGCGGACGACTGGACAGCGCCGCCGCCGCACTGCTTCTGGAACAGTGGTTGGCTGATGGGCCTGAAGCACAACCAGTCCAGATGGCGCCTGAAAGTCATGGCGAAATGGATGCTGATGCAAGATCCTGTATTTCAACTCCACCAGCGCCATGAGTTCCAGCGGACCTGCAACCAGCGGTGAGGTGCCCACCGTTCTCGTCAAGGACCGTGAAGGACACGACCTGCTCTGCTTTCTTGAGCAGCTGATCCCCCTCGATGACAAGGATTACGCCCTGCTCACTCCGGTCGACACGCCCGTTTGCCTGTTCCGACTTCGTGATGGTGATGATCCGGAACTGATCGAAAGCATCACCAGCAGTGAGCCCATCCTGTCCGTTGCCGACGTCGTGCTTCAGGAACACGACCTCACCCTTGTCCGTTCAGCGGTGACTCTGACGGTCAATGGCGAACTGGATGAACCCGATCCGGATGACCTTGAAGAAGAGGATGGTGACGATGAATCCGAGACCTACGAGCTGCTGGTGAGTTTCCTTGTTGAGGAACAGGAATACGGCCTCTACATTCCTCTAGATCCCTTCTTCGTGGTGGCAAGGATGGACGATGGGGCCGCCCTGCTGGTGGAAGGTGAGGAATTCGATCGCGTTCAACCCCGGATCGAAGCCGAGCTGGATGAGCAGGGACTGCCTGAGTGATGCACCGTCACTGGCTGACACCTGACTGGGATCCAGGTCTGACCCTGGCTCAGCTACCTCTTGAACCACTCCTCGGAAGGGGAATCAGGGTTCTTCTTCTCGATGTGGATCGCACATTGCTACCCGGGCGTGATGTGCAACTGCCGGCTCCGATGCAGCGCTGGGCGGAGGAGGCCTCCCGCCTGCTGCACATTCATCTGATCAGCAACAACACCTCACGGCGGCGGATTCAGGCCGTGGCGGACCAGCTGAACGTGACTTACACCTCATCAGCATCAAAACCACGCAGAGGTGCCATTCGCCGGGTGATCAGCTCGCTTCCCAACTCACCCGCTGAAATCGCCATGGTGGGAGACCGCGTGTTCACCGACGTTCTTGCCGGGAACAGACTGGGGCTCTACACCGTGCTTGTCAGACCACCACGGTCCGACGGCACACCCTGCAGTCACGACCGTGTTCAAAGGCTGGAACGAAATCTCGCCAGGGTCTTCGGAGCGAAGAGTCAATGACTCTGAGGGTTGTGAAAGTGGGCACAAGCCTGCTGAGACAACGCCAGGACGCATCAACGGCTGATGCGATCGCGTATCTGTCATCCAGCCTGGCGGAGAGCATGGGTCGCGGCGATCGCGTGGTGCTGGTGTCTTCCGGAGCCGTGGGTCTTGGCTGTCAGCGACTGGGCATGACTCAGCGCCCACTGAGCCTTCCAGGTCTGCAGGCCGCCGCCTCGGTGGGACAGGGTTATTTGATGAGTTTGTACGAGAAGGAATTCTCACGCCATTCCATCGCCGTGGCACAGGTGCTTCTCACCCGCTCGGATCTGGCGGACCGACTGAACTATCACAATGCATCCGCCACACTCAACCAGCTTCTGGAATGGGGTGTGCTTCCCGTGGTGAATGAAAACGATGCGGTGTCATCGGATGAGCTGAAATTCGGAGACAACGACACACTCTCCGCACTGGTGGCGGCAGCCGTCAGAGCCGATGAACTGATCCTGCTGACCGATGTCGACAGCCTTTATTCAGCCGACCCACGCAGTGACATCAACGCCACACCGATCAAGGATGTCCATGGTCACAGTGAAATCGGGGATCTTGAGGAAGGGGCAGGAAGCGCAGGCCGCTGGGGCACCGGGGGCATGGCGACAAAGCTCGCAGCAGCACGGATTGCCACGCACAGCGGCATCAAAGTGCATCTGGGCGACGGTCGAACCTCAGAGGCTTTGAGGGAGATTCTCGAGGGAGGACGCGGAGGCACCGTGTTTCACCCCCATCCTCAACCGCTCGGAGACCGCAAGGGCTGGTTGGCCCATGCTCTGAAACCATCGGGCACGCTTCGGATCGATCAAGGTGCCTCCAGGGCATTGCAGAACAAGGGGGCCTCCCTTCTGCTCGTGGGGATCACTGATGTGGAGGGGCAGTTCGAAACCAATCAGGCAGTTCTGCTGATTGATGAGCAAGGAGTGGAAGTGGCTCGTGGCCTGGCGACGATGAGCAGCGAGAAGCTTGCTGATCTGCTGGCGTTGCCATCAACCGATCTGAGCGGAACCGGAGGTTCGCCGGTTGTTGTCCATCGCGACGCCATGGTGGTGACCAAGGTGATATCACCTCAACGGGAGAGTTGAACTGGGAGTCTCATGTTCGGAACAATTGTCAGCATCACGCTGAACCATGGATGATCTGCTTAAGGATTGGCAGCTGACATTCACTGTGAATCAACCTTCAACTGATGAATACGAGGCGGTTGAAGTTATTTGTTCGCTGACAGACCCATGTAATAACCGAATCCGTTGGCACAGATCATGCTGAGAAACAGAAAGGGGATGATGATGTTGCCGTAGTCATGGGCCAGCCATGAGGTGAGAAGGAATGCACCAACAGATGCTGCTGCGAACAAGCTGATGATCGGATCCTGCCTTCCCGACATAATTGAGACAATTTGGACTGAGAAGCTAGCGAACGAATCGTTCGCCGGAAGTATCAGCATGCACACAACAATCCGTCATTGAACGCGTGGCTGGAAACTTCAGACCTCGACGATGCACCAGATCGACCTCATGTCAACGAAGCATTCCCGGAACTCAGACGCAGGAATTCCCACTCATGGTCAACAGCAAGCTTCTACAAGCACTGCAAATCCCTTCAAACTCGATCAACCCAGATATCATTTAATTGCCGGCAATATCACATAGATAGTGAGCAGAACACCAGAATACAATATACCTAGAATTAGAATCCACTTTGACATGATCGGGCAATCGATCACGCAATCATAACCAACTCAACACCGCTTTCTTGCGGATCTGCACCGGCCACATCAGCGCTGAGATTTCGACGAATCGATTCTTGGCTTCTCTCTTGGCTTTATCCGCAACTGCGATGTCGCCTGCTGGAATTGATCGACGTGTTTGTTGATGAAGCTTTGAAAGTCGCGGCACCAGCAGAGTGAGTCGCACATCATCAAGGTCGAGGACGGCTAACTTGACCAGGCTCTCAACTGGATTCACGAAAGCTGTCTTCAACAACTTTGTTGGACTTCAGTTCGGGAATGTCAGCTGTGAACACAATGTTCAGCCAATCGGAACCTCCCCATGCGCTTCAGCGAGTTGATCGCCACTCTCGAGCAGGGCGAAGCCGGCATTCTGAGCGTTTCGTCCGGCCGCAATCCCGAACTTCGAGGCGCTGCCTCCCTGGATTGCGCACAACCAGATCAGCTCAGTTTCCTTGAAAAGGGCAATGCTCTGATCGCCAACCTCGAAACCAGCTCCGTGGGAGCGGTCCTGATCCCTGACCAGGCTGATCTGAAAGCTCTGGCTGAGCGGAATCAGCTGGCATGGGCAACCTGCAGGGATCCGAGGCTGGCATTCGCTGAATCCCTGGAACAACTGCATCCGCGGCCCACTCAGTCAGCCGGTGTTCACCCAAGCGCGGTGATCTCTGATCGGGTACAGCTCGGTGCCGGAGTCAGCGTGGCCGCCAACGTGACGATCGGGGATGACACGCGAATCGGCGCACAGACTCTGATCCACCCGGGAGTGGTGATCTACGGAGACGTGGAGATCGGGGAGGGTTGTGAGCTGCACGCGAATTCCGTTCTGCATCCTGGATGCCGAATCGGGAACGGATGCGTCATTCACTCCAACGCCGTGGTGGGCTCCGAGGGGTTTGGCTTCGTGCCGACAGCGAGGGGGTGGCGCAAGATGCCCCAGACAGGACTCGTCGTTCTTGAGGATGGTGTGGAGATCGGATGCGGCAGCACGATCGATCGTCCTTCCGTCGGGGAGACACGTCTTGGAGCAGGCACCAAGGTCGACAATCTCGTTCAGATCGGTCACGGCGTTGAGACCGGGCGCGGCTGTGCCCTCGCTTCGCAGGTGGGAATCGCCGGAGGAGCACGGTTGGGCGATGGAGTGATCCTGGCCGGACAGGTGGGTGTCGCCAACCGGGCGGTGATCGGTGACCGCGCCATCGCAAGCTCCAAGAGCGGCATCCACGGTGAGATCGCTGCAGGTGAAGTGGTCAGCGGTTACCCGGCCATTCCCAACAGGCTCTGGCTTCGTTGTTCAGCAGCCTTCAGCAAATTGCCTGAAATGACGAAACAGCTGCGGCAGATCCAACGGCAGACGAACCATCCGTCCTCCAGCCCCGAGGGAACAGAGCCTTCTCAGTAACCTCGCCCCATCACTGTCCGGACACGGGACCATGGATCAGCATCGCGTCGTTCTGCTGCCCGGTGACGGCATCGGTCCGGAAATCACAGCCATTGCACGTCAACTGCTCGAGGCTGTCGCCACACGTTTCGACTTCGGTCTGCTTTTTGATGAGCAGTTGATCGGTGGTGCCGCAATCGATGCAACCGGCGATCCATTGCCGGCCAGCACTCTGGAATCCTGTCGGTCCGCTGACGCCGTCTTGCTCGCCGCCATCGGCAGCCCACGTTTCGATGCGCTGCCCAGAGAGAAACGACCGGAGAGCGGTCTGCTCGCATTGCGCTCCGGAATGGAGCTGTTCGCCAACCTGCGACCGGTGAAGATCGTTCCCGCTCTGATCGGTGCGAGCAGTCTTCGACCTGAGGTCGTTGAAGGCGTTGACCTGATGGTCGTGCGCGAACTCACCGGCGGCATTTACTTCGGCCAACCGAAGGGGCGCGTCGAAGCCGATGGAGAAGAGCGAGGCTTCAACACCATGACCTATTCGGATTCGGAGGTTGACCGGATCGCCAAAGTGGCGTTTGAGCTCGCCGGAGAACGCAGAGGCCGCCTCTGCTCAGTGGACAAGGCCAATGTTCTCGATGTGAGCCAGTTGTGGAGAGACCGGGTGGATGCCATGGCAGGCAGCTACAGCGATGTGCAGGTGAGTCACATGTATGTGGACAATGCCGCCATGCAGCTTGTGAAAGATCCTCGTCAGTTTGATGTTCTTCTGACCGGAAACCTGTTCGGCGACATCCTCAGCGATGAAGCCGCCATGCTCACC
Organism: uncultured Synechococcus sp.; assembly: GCA_964459855.1. GTDB lineage: Bacteria > Cyanobacteriota > Cyanobacteriia > PCC-6307 > Cyanobiaceae > Synechococcus_C. The sequence goes on from CAYWOE010000010.1 coordinate 12,983, forward strand.
GGATCCATCGGCATGCTTCCTTCAGCGTCGCTTGGAAGCGCAGGACCGGGGCTTTTTGAGCCGGTGCATGGCTCAGCTCCTGACATCGCCGGCCAGGACAAGGCCAACCCGATGGCCATGGTCCTTTCAGCAGCAATGATGCTGAGGACAGGACTGAAGCAGCCAAAGGCAGCAGATGCACTCGAAAACGCAGTGGATCAGGTGCTGGCCAGGGGCTTCCGAACCGGCGACCTGATGGCGGAAGGATGCACATCACTGGGGTGCAAGGCCATGGGAGAGCAACTTCTCAGGGCCCTCTGAACTGATTCGAGCAAACAAAATTCGAAATCGGTCCGTTGACCTGCCAAACTCTTCGGGCCAGATCTGCCTCCGTCGATGTCGAAGCGTCACCCCGTCGTGGCTGTCACCGGTTCCTCAGGTGCCGGAACCAGCACCGTGAAGCGTGCCTTCGAGCACATCTTCGCCCGTGAAAGCATCACTCCGGCTGTCGTTGAGGGTGACAGTTATCACCGCTTCGAGCGGATGGCCATGAAGGACGCCATGGCGGACGCACTGGCCAAGGGTGAGAATTTCTCTCACTTCGGCCCTGAAGCCAACCTTTTCGACAAGCTTGAGGAGCTGTTTCGCATCTATGGCGAGACCGGCGGTGGACAGAAGCGTTACTACCTGCACAGTCCTGAAGAAGCTGCAGAACACAACTCCCGCCTTGGCGTCGACCTGAACCCCGGCCAGTTCACGCCCTGGGAAGACATTCCAACAGGCACCGATCTGTTGTTCTACGAAGGTCTGCACGGCGGCGTGAAAGGCGATGCCTACGACGTGGCGTCACTGGCTGATCTGCTGGTCGGTGTGGTGCCGATCACCAACCTCGAATGGATCCAGAAGATCCATCGCGACAATGCCGAACGTGGTTATTCCGCCGAAGCGATCGTTGACACCATCCTTCGCAGGATGCCCGATTACATCAATCACATCTGCCCGCAGTTCAGCCGCACCGATATCAATTTCCAGAGAGTTCCGACTGTTGACACGTCCAACCCCTTCATCTGCAGGAACATTCCCAGCCCTGATGAAAGTTTCGTGATCATCCATTTCCGCAAAGGAGCTCGGGAGAAATGGGGCATTGACTTCAACTATCTGCTGAGCATGATTCACGACTCCTTCATGTCAAGCCCCACCAGCATCGTGGTGAACGGAGGCAAAATGGGATTTGCAATGGAACTGATCCTCACGCCGATCATTCACCGCATGATTGAAGAGAAGAAAAAGCTGAACTGATCCCTGTTCAGCAACAGTCCCAATCAGTCCTATCGTGGGTGCATCTGAATGTTCAGGTGAGCCTATTTCTGTTTCACCACCCTCCTTCGTGATCGCGGGAGCCGGCGGAAACGCCAGGCACACTCCACGCTGGGACAGGGTGGACAGCAGACGACTGATCGCCCTGGCCCGCAGGATTTACTTCCAACATCTGAGCGAATCAGCCCACTGGCGTGAACCCTGTGGCGTTGTGGTGAATATCGATCTCAGTGAAGGACGCGTTGTGCTCGACACCCCAACGCTGCTGCCGGATGAACAATTCATCGGCGCAGAACTGATCAGTCAGCGTCTCAGACGATCTCGCAATCCAAAAGATCGCATCAGAGGACAGGGGTCTTGAACACACCTCTGTGGTGGACCATGCTGCTGACAGGGTTCTGCGTCGGCAGTTTCATCAACGTCGTCGTCTGGCGGCTGCCGAGAGAGGAATCTGTTGTCTGGCCTGGCAGCCACTGCCCTCATTGCGGAGGTTCGGTGAAATGGCACGACAACATCCCCCTGATCGGCTGGCTTCTACTGCGGGGTCAGTGCAGAGACTGCCGTCAACCGATTTCGGCCCGCTACCCGTTGGTGGAATCCCTGACTGCTGGCTTGTGGCTGAGTGCCCTGTGGGCCACCGGCTTCAACACAGGATTCCTCGCCACCGACACGGCGGCGACTCTGATCACGTTGGCGGGCGGAGTCGTGCTGATCAGTCTGTTGATGCCCTTGGTGTTGATCGACATCGATCATCTCTGGCTGCCTGAACCCATTTGTCGTGCGGGCGTGATCTCAGGGCTCCTGGCCACTGCGCTGGTGGCGGTCTTTGGGGAGACCCAGAACACGGGCAGCATCCTGTTCAACCATCTGCTGGCATCCGCTGGCGGATTGCTGGCACTGGAAGCTCTCAGCGCACTGGCGGAACGGATTGTGGGCCAGCCTGCACTGGGCCTGGGTGACGCCAAGCTGGCTGCTATGGCTGGCGCCTGGCTTGGTATCACTGGCCTTGGCGTCGCCATCGGAATTGCCGTGTTCTCAGGGGCCTTGTTCGGTGTCATCGCCAGAATCAGTGGTCACCTCAAGCCGCGCGAGCCCTTTCCGTTTGGTCCATTCATCGCCCTGGGAATCTGGCTGGTCTGGCTGATGGGCTCCCAGTGGTGGTGGACTCAGTGGGTGGGTCTGATCAATGCATAAAAAAGCCCGTTGAGCTGGATCAGCCAGACAACGAGCTCACAGTTTTCAGCAAGGAAGCAGGGCATCCTTCTGATTCCATTGCCATCTCAGACGGCAGCACCGCCACCAGCGCCCGCAACATCAAAAGCTCCACCAGCTTTGACATTGGCGAGCAGAGTTCCATCCAGAAACTGCTGATCAAGCAGGATCAGAGCTGCAGCACTCGAGTCGGCAAGACGCAACCGCTTCAGAACGAATCGGGCCTCTGACTCCTCCTGCAACTGCTCACCCACAAACCAATCGAGCATCGCGGTGGCAGTTCTGTCGCCTTCCTGCTCTGAAAGTGTATAGATATTGTTGATTGATTTCGTCACAGTTTTCTCCATCTCATACACCTTGTCGAAAAGTGCTTTAACAGACTGCCACTCTCTTTCAGGAGACTCAATCGTGGGAAGCTGAACCTTACATTCACTATCCACAAGATAGGCAATGAACTTTGAAGCGTGCCCACGCTCTTCAGTGCTCTTGTTAAGCATGTAACTTGAAAACCCAATCAAGTCTCTCTCACGCAACCAAATTGACATTGCTAAATATGTATGACTTGCCTGAAACTCGAGAGCGAGATGTTCATTGATAGCCGCAGTATGCGATGTCATAGAGGAAGTGCAGATATTTTTTTATAGACATTCATCCCCTGGTAAACCCTGGAGCAAAAATTAAAAACGACTGCGATGCTGCGGTCTCAGCATCAAATGCTACGCAAGCGCTTGAGTCGGATTGAGAGCTGATCCGAGACCCCCTCTGCACATCGCATGGAAGAGAAAATCATGGCTCTTAACCCGGTCGGTCTTTTAATGGATTGGTCTGGATCGTCCCCGTGTCTCTTTTCGACTGGTTCGCTGATCGCCGCAAGGGTCAGTCCGTGGTCAAGGTCACACAGGAACCCGAGGAGGGAGATGGTCTCTGGAGCAAATGTCCTGAATGCTCCCAGGTCGTCTATCGCAAGGACCTGCTCGCCAATGCAAGCGTCTGCGGCAGCTGCAGCTACCACCACCGCATCTTCAGCGCCGAGCGGATTGCGATCATCGCTGATGAAGGAAGCTTTGAACCGCTGGACGAAGAGCTCACGCCCACAGATCCGCTGGGGTTCAAGGACCGACGCGCCTATGCAGATCGTCTTCGTGAAACCCAGGCAAGCACAGGACTTCGCGATGGAGTGATCTCAGGTTTATGCCGTGTCGACGGCATTCCCATGGCCCTTGCCGTGATGGATTTCCGCTTCATGGGCGGATCCATGGGCTCAGTGGTGGGAGAGAAAATCACACGGCTGGTCGAGGAGGCCACAGCCAAACGTCTGCCCTTGCTGATCGTTTGTGCTTCGGGGGGGGCCCGAATGCAGGAGGGGATGCTCAGCCTCATGCAGATGGCCAAGATCTCAGGAGCCCTGGAACGCCATCGCGAAGCGGGTGTGCTTTACATGCCTCTGCTCACCCATCCCACTACCGGTGGGGTCACAGCGAGTTTTGCCATGCTCGGTGATCTGATCCTCGCTGAACCCAAGGCTCTGATCGGTTTCGCAGGTCGAAGAGTCATCGAACAAACCCTGCGGGAGAAACTTCCCGACAATTTTCAGACTGCTGAATATCTGCAGGAGCACGGATTTGTTGACACAATCGTGCCTCGTACACAGCTCAAGAGCACACTGGCAACGCTTCTGAGCCTCCATGGATGCCGTCCTGAAGTGGCTGTTGAGGCATGAACGGAATGCTTCCAAAACTCCTTTTCAACTGTCTCGCCTCAACTCTTCTGGCGTTGCTGATTGGAATGCAGGCGGCGCCGGCATTCGCTGGACCGGTGGACTGGCGAGAAGTGCCATCAACGAGCGAAGGCCAGCAGTGGTGGGACGCGGGGAGCGTCCGCAAAACGAGAGATGGCAATGTTTCGGTTCTCAGCAGGTACAGCCTCAAAACCGAGGACGACTCTCCTGCCCTCGGGACCCTTGTGGTGATGGAGATTGACTGTGATCAGTCTCTCTACCGCGACACCCAGAAGAATGGTCTGCCACGATTCAGAGCGGACTGGGAAGCACCGGCAGACGATGATCTGATCACGGAAGTCATCGCCGCCGTCTGCAGTTCCGGACTGACCTGAAGCTTCCCTTTCATCCGCTGACCGGTTCACCATGGATCCCCGCCCGACGTCTCAACTCCCGATCGGGGTTGCCATCGCAGGTCTCGGATTCGGAGAAGCGGTGCATCTGCCCGCACTCCAGAGCATCCCTGAATTGGAAGCCGTCGCGATCTGGCATCCACGCCGGGAGCGACTCGATCAGGTCTCAGACATCACGGGCCTGAAAGGGTATGGATCCTGGGATTCACTTCTTGAGGATTCCAGGGTTGATGCAGTGATCATCGCCACTCCTCCAGGCCCCAGATACGACCTGGCCATGCGCGCTCTCAAGGCGGGCAAGCATCTGCTCCTGGAAAAACCTGTTGCACTCAACGCCCAGCAGGTGGCTGACCTGCAGCGCCAAGCCATCAGCAGAGGTCTCAGCGTGGCTGTTGATTTCGAATACAGAGGAGTTCCTTTGTTCCAGCAGGCCGCACGCCTGCTGGAACAGGGGGCAGTGGGCACTCCCTGGCTGGTGAAACTGGACTGGTTGATGAGCAGCAGGGCCAACCC
>CAYWOE010000011.1:0-17667 GCA_964459855.1 uncultured Synechococcus sp.
TGATTGTGATGCCCATGACCACTCCTGCCGTGAAGGTGGAGGCGGTCCGCCAGCTCGGAGGCGAAGTGATCCTGCATGGAGAGACCTATGACGAGGCCTACGCGGAGGCTCGACGCCGCAGTGAACAGCAGGGGCTTTGTTTCATCCATCCCTTCGACGATCCGGATGTGATTGCAGGTCAGGGGACCGTGGGGATGGAAATCCTGCGTCAGTGCCACCAGCGACCGGATGCGATCTATGTGGCCATTGGCGGTGGTGGCTTGATCGGCGGAGTCGCTGCCTACGTGAAAAGCCTCTGGCCGGACATCGAGGTGATTGGCGTTGAACCCCATGACGCTGCGGCGATGACTCTGTCTCTGGAGGCCGGCGAAAGAATCCGCCTGCCGCAGGTGGGGTTGTTCGCGGATGGGGTGGCTGTCAGGGAAGTGGGTGAACACACCTTCCGACTGGCTCAGAAGTACGTGGATTCGATCGTGACCGTGAGCACGGATGAGATCTGTGCATCGATCAAGGATGTCTTCGAAGACACCAGATCCATCCTTGAACCAGCAGGTGCCCTGGCTGTTGCAGGACTGAAGGCAGATGTCTCCAGACGACAACTGAAGGACAAGCAGCTCGTGGCGATCGCCTGTGGGGCGAACATGAATTTCAACCGGCTTCGCTTCGTGGCCGAAAGGGCCGAGCTGGGTGAGGAGCGCGAGGCGATGCTCGCTGTTGAGATTCCGGAACAACCGGGGAGCCTGCGCAAGCTGTCGGAACTCCTGCAGAAACGCAGCCTGACTGAATTCAGCTACAGGATGGGCGCCGGTGAAACAGCTCACATCTTCATGGGTGTGCAGGTTGAGGATCTGCAGGACCGGTCGGACCTGCTCGCCTCTCTGCGCAGCAATGGATACGAATGCCTGGATCTCAGTGACGATGAACTGGCCAAGGTTCATCTGCGCCACATGGTGGGTGGACGTCTGCCGCAGAAGGCCGAGGGACCGATTCAGGAGCTGCTTTACCGCTTCGAGTTTCCGGAGCGGCCCGGAGCCCTGATGCGTTTTGTCAATGCACTTCACTCAAACTGGAGCATCAGCATTTTTCATTACCGAAACCACGGCGCCGATGTCGGCCGAATCGTGGTGGGTGTGCTGGTCAGTCCTGATGATCTCGAGTCCTGGCAGGCAGTCCTGAGAGATCTTGGCTACGCGAGCTGGGAAGAGACATCCAACCCCGCCTACAGGATCTTTCTCGGTCCCTGATGGCACTCCATCGGATGGGCGTTACGTTGGCGTGTCGGATCAATGGACGCTGTCTTGGATCAGGGGAGTGACGGGCAACGGAGAGAGACCGTTCAAGACGTTGCACCCCTGGTGTCACTCCCTGCGCGTCTCGAGGCAATCCTCTATCTGAAGGGTCGACCAGTCTCCCTGCAGGAATTGTCCGAGCTGGTCGGCCTGTCCGAATCGGACACCGAGCAGGGGATGCTGATTCTGATTGCCGGCTACGCCCAGAGAGACACCTCCCTGGAGATTCACCAGAGCAACGGTCGCTACAGCCTGCAGTTGCGTCCTGGTCTGGGTGAGCTCGTTCGCGACCTGCTTCCGGTGAATCTCTCCACCGCCACACTTCGAACTCTGGCCACCGTTGCCCTGAAAAAGAGAATTCTCCAGTCAGATCTTGTGGATCTCAGGGGTTCCGGCGCTTACGACCACATCAAGGAGCTGGTGAATCAGAACTTCATTGAGCGCAAGCGTCAGAGTGAAGGTCGTTCCTACTGGATCACGTTGTCTGAGAAGTTCCACAGAACATTCTCTGTGCTTCCCGACCTGGGAGGTAGCGCCGAACCATCCCAGGCTGCATAGAGTTCCTTTAATTCCGCGGTTTCCATGGCCACCGAGCTTGTGTCCACAGTCCTTCAGGTTCTCGCCCAGACGCTCCAGATCTACTCGCTGGTGCTGATTGTGCGGGTGCTTCTGAGCTGGTTCCCCAATCTCGACTGGGGAAATCCGGTGCTCAGCACCGTGAGCTCGATCACGGATCCTTACCTGAACGCTTTCCGAGGTCTGATTCCACCCCTGGGCGGACTGGACCTTTCAGCGATTCTTGCCTTCATCGCGCTGAGCCTGATGCAGCAGCTGCTGATGTCCGCAAGTTTCGCTTTTGCAGGTGGGTTCGGCGTCTACGGCTGAAGAAGTCTGAACCGTTCAGCGGTGATCACCCTCTCCCTGGAGTGTGCCTCGCTCGGAACGACTTTTCAGTTTGCGCAAGTTGGCTGCGGCCACATCTTCAAGACTGAGATCAAGCTCTGTGGCCAGCTGCGCCACATACCAGAGCACGTCGCCCAGCTCCAGAGCCACATCCTCCTTGAAGCGCTGATCCACGACGCCATCGCGATCGCGGATCAGTTTCTTCACCTTGTCGGCGACCTCGCCGGCCTCGCCTGTCAGACCAAGTGTCGGATAGATGAGATTGCTGCCGGCGTCGGGGTATCGAGCCGTGCTGCGTGATTCAAGTTGGTAGTCGTTCAGGAGCACGGAGGGTCATCGGCGGGTTGAGGGCATGACGGTAGATTCCGCTGGTTTCCGGCGCCAAGGATGGCCGAGCTCGATCTGACCCGTAGAACCAAGATCGTCGCCACGATCGGCCCAGCCACGGAAAGTCCCGAACGCATCCGGGACCTGGTCAAGGCAGGTGCAACAACATTCCGACTGAATTTTTCCCACGGGGATCACTCCGAACACGCCACCCGGATCGCCACCATCCGCCAGGTGGCGCACGAACTTGGTGTCCACATCGGCGTGCTGCAGGATCTTCAGGGGCCGAAGATTCGTCTGGGACGGTTCGAGGAAGGACCGATCACCCTCGGCAAGGGAGATCATTTCTCTCTCACCTCCAAACAGGTTCGCTGCAACCAGACCGTCGCCACGGTGACCTACGACAAGCTGGCGGAGGAAGTCACAGCAGGCAGCCGCATCCTTCTCGATGACGGTCGCGTCGAAATGAAGGTGGACCGAGTGGATGAGGTCGACCAGACCCTGCACTGCATCGTCACCGTTGGAGGTGTGCTCTCCAACAACAAAGGCGTCAATTTTCCCGATGTGCAGTTGTCGGTGAGAGCACTCACCACGAAGGACCGACAGGATCTGGCCTTCGGCCTGCAGCAGGGAGTGGACTGGGTCGCACTCAGTTTCGTGCGTAATCCCTCGGATATGCAGGAAATCCGTGAGCTGATCAGAAAGCACGGTTTCACCACACCTGTGGTCGCCAAGATCGAGAAGTTCGAAGCGATCGATCAGATCGATGCCATCCTGCCTCTGTGTGATGGCGTGATGGTGGCCCGAGGAGATCTCGGCGTGGAAATGCCTGCGGAGGAGGTGCCGCTGCTGCAGAAGGATCTGATCCACAAGGCCAACAGCCTCGGCATTCCGATCATCACCGCCACCCAGATGCTGGATTCGATGGCGTCCAGCCCGCGACCGACGCGGGCTGAAGTCAGCGATGTGGCGAATGCCATCCTCGACGGCACGGATGCCGTGATGCTCTCCAACGAGACCGCTGTTGGAGATTTTCCGGTGGAAGCCGTCGAAACGATGGCCACGATCGCCCGACGGATCGAAAGGGACTATCCACAGCGACCGATCGACACCCATCTCCCGAGCACCATCCCCAACGCCATCAGTGGTGCTGTCAGCAGCATTGCCCGCCAGCTGAATGCTGCTGCCATTCTTCCGCTCACAAAAAGTGGTGCCACTGCACACAACGTGAGCAAATTTCGGCCCTCCACGCCGATTCTCGCTGTCACCTCGGAGGTTTCAGTTGCAAGAAAACTGCAGCTGGTCTGGGGCGTGACCCCTCTGCTGATCGAAACGCAGCAGAGCACGACCGCGACCTTCACGCTGGCAATGGGCGTTGCACAGGAAATGGGTGTTCTCAAGGATGGAGATCTTTGCGTTCAGACCGCTGGAACCCTTGCTGGAGTGAGCGGCTCCACTGATCTGATCAAGGTGGGCATCGTCAGCGCGGTGCTCGGACGTGGCACGGGATTCGGCAACGGATCAATCAGTGGGAAAGTGCGCATTGCGACCAGCGCCAGCGACTGCGCCAAGCTGGAGCCTGGTGAAGTTCTTGTGGCCACCGACACGAATGCTGACTATCTCGATGCCATCCGGGATGCTGCAGCGGTGATCACCGAAACACCAGCCGAAAGCTCCCATGCCGCTGTGATTGCGCAGCGTCTCGGCATACCAGTGATTGCAGGCATCGCCAATGCCACGCGGGACCTGCTGGAAGGCGAGGTCGTGACCCTGCTGATCAAGGAAGGGGCGGTTCATCGAGGAACAGGCAGCAACATGGCCGTGAAACTCGACACGATGCTCTGATCAGGAGCGATCGTCCATGGCGAGCAATCTGCCGATCACCGAAACCATCGGCATGGCCCTCAACACACTGAAGGCCAACCGCTTGCGCAGCCTCTTGACCATGCTCGGCATTGTGATCGGCAATGCCTCCGTGATCACCCTCGTCGGCGTGGGGCGAGGGGCTCAGAACCTGGCCGAAAGCCAGTTGAGCAACCTGGGAGCGAATGTGCTGTTCGTGGTTCCAGGCAGCAATGACACCCGACGTCAGGGGGTTGCATTTCCACGCACCCTGGTGCTTGAGGATGCTGAAGCCATTGCTGAACAGGTGCCCAGCGTCAAGCGCGTGGCGCCTCAGATCAACGCCAATGAGGTGATTCAGTCGGGGGCCAGAAGCAGCACCGCAGCGATTTTCGGAGTGACGCCGGAATTTCTGCCTGTCAGAAGTTTTGAGGTGGCGCGTGGGCGTTTCATCAGCGACCAGGACATTCAGGCGGCTCGCACCGTGGTGGTGATCGGTCCGGATCTGCGCGACAAGCTGTTCCCCGGAGGGGGCGCGATTGGCAGCTCCCTGCGCATCCGCGACCAGAGTTTCAGCGTGATCGGAGTGATGGCACCCAAGGGTGCGGTTTTCGGATCCAATCAGGATGAAAACGCCTACGTCCCACTCACCACGATGGTCAGCCGCCTGACCGGGCGCGATCCGACCTACGGCGTCAGCCTCAGTTTCATCAGCGCTGAGGCCAGGGATGAGAACAGCACGAGTGCAGCGAAATTCCAGATCTCCAATCTTCTGCGTCAGCGCCATCGCATCCTTCGTGACGATGATTTCGCAGTTCGTTCCCAGCAGGACGCACTGACGATCGTCGGAACCATCACAGGAGGCCTGACCCTGATGCTGGGTGCCATCGGTGGGGTTTCGCTGCTCGTCGGCGGAATCGGCATCATGAACATCATGCTGGTTTCCGTCAGTGAGAGAACCGAGGAAATCGGACTCCGCAAGGCGCTTGGAGCACGCAGTTCTGATGTTCTCCGCCAGTTTCTGGTTGAGTCACTGGTGCTCTCAAGCCTTGGAGGGGTGATCGGCACCGCGACCGGTTACGGCGCAATCGCAGCGGTCTCCCTGTTCACACCGCTTCCAGCCGCGATCGGCGTGCCGACAGTCCTTCTGACAGTTGGACTTTCTGGATCGATCGGATTGTTCTTCGGCGTTGTTCCAGCACGGCGCGCCGCACGTCTGGATCCGATTACGGCCTTACGCAGCCTTTAGGTAGAACAACTGCACAGTTTGTAACCAGAAGCTCTTACGATCAACCGATCTTCATCAATGCCATGAATCAGCGCTGGAGGCAGATCCTTCTCTGGGGACTTCCCATCACCGTTGCTGTGCTGCTGGCATGGCAGTTTCTGGGCAGCGGAGCGCTGAACAACATGAAGCCCGGGGGGCCAACTGTGGCTCCCAGGAACACAGCTGTGGCACGTATGAGCTACGGCCGCTTCCTTGACTATGTGGAAGCAGGTCGGGTGACCTCTGTCGATATCTATGACGGCGGTCGAGACGCGGTGGTTGAAGCTGTTGACCCCGATCTCGATAACCGTGTGCAGCGCCTGAGAGTTGATCTTCCCGGACTCGCCCCTGAGCTGATCAACACGCTCAAGTCGGAAGGAATCAGTTTCGATATTCATCCGCCCAAAACCGCCCCTCCCGCGCTTGGCATTCTCGGCAACCTGCTCTTCCCGCTGCTGCTGATCGGCTCCCTGATCTTCCTGGCACGTCGCGGCAACAACATGCCGGGAGGTCCTGGTCAGGCCATGCAGTTCGGCAAGACCAAGGCCCGCTTCGCCATGGAAGCTGAAACCGGTGTGATGTTTGACGATGTCGCAGGCGTGAACGAGGCCAAGCAGGATCTTCAGGAGGTGGTGACCTTCCTCAAGCAACCCGAGAAATTCACCTCTGTGGGTGCACAGATCCCCAAAGGCGTGCTGCTGGTGGGACCTCCCGGCACCGGCAAGACTCTGCTTGCCAAGGCGATTGCCGGAGAAGCAGGAGTTCCTTTCTTCTCCCTTTCGGGTTCTGAATTCGTCGAGATGTTCGTTGGCGTCGGTGCCAGCAGAGTTCGAGATCTGTTCAAGCGTGCCAAGGAGAACAGCCCCTGCCTGATCTTCATCGACGAGATTGATGCCGTGGGACGTCAACGCGGCGCTGGAATCGGCGGTGGCAATGATGAGCGTGAACAGACCCTCAACCAGCTCCTCACTGAAATGGACGGTTTTGAGGGCAACAGCGGAATCATCATCATCGCGGCAACGAACCGCCCAGATGTGCTCGACTCAGCCCTGATGCGTCCGGGACGCTTTGATCGTCAGGTCACGGTGGATGCGCCTGACATCAAGGGCCGACTCTCGATTCTCAAGGTTCATTCGCGCAACAAGAAGCTTGATCCTGAACTTTCTCTGGACAGCATTGCCCGCAGGACACCAGGTTTCACAGGTGCGGATCTTGCAAATCTCCTCAACGAAGCTGCGATTCTCACAGCCCGCCGCAGAAAGGACACCATCAGTCTTTCCGAGATTGATGATGCCGTTGACAGGATCATCGCCGGAATGGAGGGGCAACCCCTCACCGATGGACGCAGCAAGAGGTTGATCGCCTATCACGAGGTCGGTCACGCTCTCATTGGAAGTCTGGTGAAGGATCACGATCCCGTTCAGAAAGTCACCCTGATTCCAAGAGGCCAGGCTCAGGGCCTGACCTGGTTCTCACCCGACGAAGAACAGATGCTTGTGTCCCGGTCTCAGCTGAAGGCGAGAATCATGGGAGCGCTTGGTGGTCGTGCTGCGGAAGATGTGGTCTTCGGCTACGAGGAAGTCACGACCGGCGCTGGTGGAGACATCCAGATGGTGGCGTCGATCGCCAAGCAGATGGTGACACGCTATGGAATGAGCGGTCTTGGACAGATGTCCACGGGTGGCAGCAGTCAGGAGGTGTTCATCGGTAGAGATCTGATGACGCGCAGTGACACGTCGGAGGGAACGTCCAAACAGATCGATGAGCAGGTCCGAGGCATCGTGATGCAGTGCTACGAGGAAACCCTCCACCTTGTTCAGGGTCAACGCGAAGCCATGGATTATCTCGTTGAACTTCTGATCGAGAAGGAAACGATGGATGGGGATGAATTCCGTGAGATTCTCGCCAAGTTCACAACAATTCCTGAGAAGGATCGCTTCCAGCCGGTCCTGAACTGAATCATTCAAAGATCAATAAATCCTGGATTCAAATTGAATCCAGGATTTTTTATGGTTTCGAATAAACTTCAGAAATTAACAATCAATATTGTAATTTTCTCAAAATATCTTATCAATGAGATGATTTTATGACTTGTTCAAACTGAGTGAACAGGTCGTTTATCGATGACACTGTCAATCAATCCATAATCCTTCGCTTCAGATGGTGACATGAAGAAATCACGATCAGTATCAGCCTGAATTTTATCCAGTGGCTGACCTGTTCTTTCAGACAGTTCCTTGTTCAGACGATCTTTCAGGAAAAGAATTTCGTCAGCCTGAATACGGATATCACTGGCCTGACCCCTTGCACCACCAAGAGGTTGGTGAATCATGATTCTTGAATGCTGAAGACTGCTGCGTTTGCCTTGAGTGCCGGCACAGAGCAGAAAGGCGCCCATGCTGGCGGCCAGCCCCACACAGACGGTTTGCACATCAGGCTTGATGTGCTGCATGGTGTCGAAAATGCCAAGTCCGTCATAGACAGACCCTCCAGGTGAGTTGATGTAGAGATAGATATCCTTTTCCGGGTCCTCGGCTTCGAGGAAGAGCAACTGAGCAACGATCCTGTTGGCTGACTCACTGGTGACAGCTTCGCCGAGGAAGATGATTCGTTCTCGCAGCAGGCGTGAATAGATATCAAACGCCCTTTCCCCGCGTCCGGATTCCTCGATCACGATGGGGATCATGCTGCATCTGCTGAGTTGCTGAATCCTAACGGCGGCAACAGCAGCGCTATGGTCTTGCCTTGAAGACAGCCTTACAAGAGCTTGACTGGGTCCCAGACGATCGCTGACAGCAAGAAAGCCTTTCACACGGCTTTCCCTTACGTCATTCCTTCGCTGTATCGACGCACAGCAGATGAGTTGCTGGTGGAACTGCACCTCCTGAGTCATCAGACGAACTTCAGGATCAATGCGTTGTTCGCGGTGGGGCTCCGCCAGGTCTACCAGGCCTTCACGAAGGGGTATCGCCCTGAGAAGCAGCTGGAACCGATGTTCTCCGCCCTCTGCAGCTGCAACGGATTCGACGGAGACGAGATCAGAGCCCTCGCAGAGGGAAGCAGCAAAGCCGTTCAGGGGCACACCGTGGAGGATGTGCAGGCCTGGTTGAAATCAAAAGGCAAGGGTGCTCCTGAGCCCCTGGCGGCTGGTCTTTCCGCAGTGACCGGGGATGATTTTCATTATTCACGGCTGGTGGCCGTCGGTCTGTTCAGTCTCCTGTCCGAAGCTCAGGGCAAGGAAAGTGATGATCCTGAGGAACTGAGCAAAACAGTTCACGCCATCGGCGAGCAGATCGGACTTTCACGCCCGCGCCTGGAAAAGGATCTCGGTCTTTATCGCAGCAACCTTGAGAAGATGGCTCAGGCGGTTGAACTGATGGAGGAGACACTCGCCGCTGAACGGCGCAAACGGGAACGCCAGCAGGCTGAGAAAGCCAGCAAGGATTAAGGAACAGATCTGAGCGTCAGGGCTCCGTTGATTCGCCACCATGAATTCCCCGCGCCTGATCGGGACAAAGGATTGACAGCCATGGTCAATCCGGTGGCCTGCTGCACCGGTTTAGGCCATAGTCCCCCGAGCAGTCCGAGTTGCACCAGCTGTCTCGGATTTCCGCTGATTCTGAGCGCGGAAGATGTCTGGCTCAGATCAAAGTCGAGAAAAGACTTTGGATCCGGCTCCATTCCGAACCCGATGCTCAGAACGGATGTCTGTTGAGCGTTGTTCTGCAGACCGTTGATGATCTGCCAGCCACCGACAATGGTGTAACCGTCATCATCCTGGCGTTGCCAGAGCGTGGAGCTCTGGCTCTCGGCTGACGAGCCCGCCTGAGGTGCCTGCTGAAATCCTCTGGATTGAAGACGATCCGACACCGCTTCAAGGATCGCAAGCCATTGCTGAGGCTGGCCTTTGAGAGGCAGCTGAATCTGAAGACCGGCTTTGTAGGCCCCTGATTCTCGGCTCCTCAGCCTCAGGGCAAAAGGCTGGTCGGCAATTGTGCTGCGCATGGATCCATTGATCCCGTAGTGCTCCTCGAGGGGGGCCTGAATGATCTGTCGAGACAGCAGAGTGCCGAGAATCAGATCGAGCCTGCGGCCATCGATCTGAAGCAGGGTTGGATTGGAGAACTGTTTGTCTGAGCCTGGATTGTCAGCGTCGGCAGTGACAATGGACATCCGCTGTGTGGCGGAACTCAGTGGGCGTTCGCCAACCACTCCATCCCAGAACAGTCGATCGGACTGAAGCTGAAGACGAACACAGCCTTCGCGCCCCTGCTGGAGCAGAGGAGCGAGCGTGCCGCTGATGGTTGCCAGTGCATCAGCGGTCCAGAACACTGCAGGCACCCCTGCCAGCGTCTGTAGACACGACATGAACAGACTGTTGTTCCCGATGGAGATGCTTGAAGCCTCACTGGACGGAAGCCGTTGAAGCAGCTGCTTTCGGTGCAGCGCATCGGAGGCCAGAACCTCCAGGGATCCGACACGCTGGCGTTGAAGACCCTGGATCCCGGCCGGAAGTGTGAATGCCGGGAGGATCAGATAGGCATCACCATCCCCTGACCACGCCTGCCACCAGATGGAACGGCCATAGCGCCGCCAGAGATCAGTCGCGGGCTGGACTCCCAGACGTTCAGTCCACAAGGAGGGCACGTTCCTGTCTGGATCACCTCGAAAACTCTGAACGAGGGTCAGCGCTCCGGACATCTGGGCAAGGGACCCAGCTGAACTGCGATCAGACCCGTTGAAGTCACTGCGGGTCAGGCGAAGGCCAAGCAAACCGGATCCAAGCAACAGGCAGATGCCAGAAGCCGTGACAGCTGATCGCAAGATCAGAAATCTGAATCGGATCAACTTCCGGACCGAAGAATCTTCAGAGACCACGCTTTTAACGGCGGCGACGGCGATCTCTCCACTCAACGGTTGACAGGTAGATCACCGCTCCACTGACAAAGACCAGCAGTGCTACAGCTGTAACAGCAAGCAGTTGATTGACCAGAGGAGACTGAAGTGTCTCGCTCACATCAGAAATTGATGGAGCCGTCACCGTTTCGACCCCAGACAACCATGGCGATCGAAAAGCTGAACACAGCAGCGAGAGAAGCCCAGCCCAGGGTGAAAAGCATTGTGGATCTCTTGGTTGAGGGCAGTGTAACTAAGCTTCCCTGCGGATTCATCCCGTCTGTTCACGAGACCTCATGACTTCGTCATCACCCGGTGCAGCTTCGGTTCTTGAACGCCAGAGCACAACACAGCGTTACCCACAGGCCCGGGTGATCGTGCTGGACGATGACGTCAACACGTTCGAGCATGTGGTGGAGTGCCTCTGCAAGATCATTCCAGGAATGAATTCAGACCGTGCATGGGCTCTGGCGCGTCGCATCGATGGGGAAGGACGGGCCGAGGTGTGGTGCGGACCGCTTGAACAGGCTGAGCTTTATCACCATCAGCTCGGTTCGGAAGGCCTGACGATGGCCCCGATCGAACGCTGCTGAAACCCCCACTAAGGTCAACGGACCTCTTCTGCAATCTGTGGGATCAGCCCGGTTTGTCGCACTCGCACTGCGTCTTGGCTTGTTTCAGGCATGCCTGGGTGCTCTCTCGGTACTCACCCTTGGCATCTTCAATCGTCTGCTGATCGATGAATTTGAGGTTCCCGCCGCACTCACAGCTCTGGCACTCGGCAGTCAGCAGCTTGTTGCCTTCTCAAGAGTCTGGTTCGGTCAACGCTCCGATCGATGCCGATGGAAAGGGCTGCGCAGAACACCATTCATCATTGGCGGTGCTGCCGCGTTCTGCGGGCTGACCTGGATTGCTGGACGCACGGTGCTTTGGCTGGCTGAAGCATCCCAGGCTGGAGACCAGACCGATGTGTTGACGAGGGGACTGGTGCTGGCCCTGGTCTTTGGGTTGTATGGGCTGGCCATTGCAGCGAGTTCCACTCCATTCGCTGCGCTGCTGGTTGACGTCAGCACCGAGAAACAACGTCCGGCACTGGTCTCAATCGTCTGGTCAATGCTGATGGTTGGGATCGTGGCAGGAGCGATTCTGCTGAGTTCCTTTCTTGGTACCTCCTGCAGCAGCGCCGAACTGAGCGATCTGATCTCAGGCGTCGAACGCCTGATCACAGTTGCTCCACTGGTGATTTTTTCACTGGTCGTGGTGTCGATCCTGGGCGTGGAGCCGCGAGTGACGCCGGGGGATGGACGCGGTGTGCAAGACAGCTCCAGCCAGCAGGAAATTTCACTGAAAGGAGCCTGGACCGTTCTCAGAAGCTCGCCCCAGGTGGGCTACTTCTTCGCCGTGCTGTCCCTGTTCACGTTTTCACTCTTCCTCCAGGAAGCGGTGCTGGAGCCCTATGGCGGAGCCATCTTCGCCATGGACGTCTGCACGAGCACGCGTCTGAATGCCGTCTGGGGAGTTGGAACCCTGCTGGGAATTGCTTCAACAGGCTTTCTGATCACGCCGCGTCTTGGCGCTCAGCGAACAGCGCTCGCCGGAGGGGTGTTGTCGGCACTGTTTGTACTGCTGATGGTGCTGGCGGGATTCCTTGCATCAACAACGCTCTTCCGCGTGGCGGTGTTTCTGTTCGGCGCGGCAGCGGGAATCAGCACCAATGCCAGCCTCACACTGATGCTCGGTCTGACTTCACCGCTGATGGCAGGCACATTCATCGGTGTCTGGGGTCTTGCGCAGGCCTATGCACGAGGCCTGGCCACGGTCAGCGGAGGGGCACTGCTCAGCATCTTTGGAGAACTTTCCGGTTCTCAGAACAACCTTCAGGCCTATGCAGGCGTTTTTGTGATCCAGGCGCTGGGACTGCTGGTGGCAGGACTTCTGCTGCTGCGGGTGGACACGAAGCTGTTCCAGTCCAGGGTCGATCAGGCTCTGAGCTCGGTTCTGGCCAGTGAACTCGACTGAAACAAGGCCGATCAGGCGGCAGGTTGTCTGCTGCTGCGTGCCAGACGGAGCAGGTCCGTTGTTTTGATCCGCCTGTTTCGCGCCTCCAGCACATAGCGGAGAACCTTGCCGGGACAGAACGCAAGACCGCGCACCTCATCGCCATGCACCTCGGCAGTCAACACTCTGGCCTGAGGACCGCAGCGATCCTGAAGAGGTCCCGTGACCTCACGGAGCAGCCTGTCGACGGATCGGAGCATGGCTGACACAACACTCTCTTCTCTGTAGCCAAATCCACTAGCTTCGACCAACTCAAGCCCATCAAGCAGCTGAAACCGTGGGTCGCCTGGTCATCACGCACAGCACCTATGTCGAAGGCCTGATCCCCTGGCTGAAAGTTCTGGCGCGGGATCCTGAGATACAAACGATCACCCCAGGCGTGATTGCAAGGGTTCGAGGTCACAGCTCTGGCTTGCAACTGCGGGTCTCCATACCCGTGACTGGAGGTTTCAAAGTGCTGGCCCGCAAGGGAACAAGCGCTCAGGAGGTCTTTGTGGTGACTCAGCTTGACAAGGACGAACTGCTGAAGCGCATCAAAACCTGCAGTCCCTGAACCGACGACCGGCTCCCATACCAGATCCATCTTTGTCAGTCACTCAAAGCGGGTTCACAAGAATCTGGGTAACAAGCACTTAAACAATCCCTTCAAACAAGCCACAGCCTGCTGAGATGAACAGGCGAACATCAAAACAAACGAGTTGTTCAAAGCTCGCCTGTCGCTCAGTACAGACTCAGCGTTATTGTTCACAAACAGTCCATCAATCTGATCTGGACGGATTAAACAAGAGTAAGGGTTGCGTAAGACCAATCTTTTCGGTTCAACAGACTTTGAGGAGTTTGCCTACATTGATTCGTTGATCTCACGCCAGAGGCGCTTGGCACGGGCGGGGCAGTTGTCAATTGTGTAAGCAAAGAACGATTCAATCATCGGCACGCTGTAAATATCCTCACTGAAATCGATCGAACTGATTTCATCCATGGAGATGGAAGAGTCCGACATCGCTTTAGCCGTGCCCTTTTCAATCGAATCGCGTGCAGATTTACCGGAGCAATACAGTTTCCCCGACTGAAGGCCTATCGAATTGGCCAACTCAACCCCTTGCCTGACGGTTGCAGCTGACAAACCGAGCGGAAGCAACACTGCAACAACAAAAGGTGCGCCGGCAATAAAGCGATTTAGCACTCTCACAGTGTGATCAGGAAGCTTCAAAACACAATTTAACCGCGATAAACGATTGGCGCAAGGAAGTTGAACGAACCAGGCAGGAACATTCAGCAATCATCTCTCTCAAACAAACAATGGGAATTAAAGAGACAAGAAACTCCGTTTAGTATCGAAAATACTTGACTGCTTCACCCGCCCCCTTCATTCCCTGCTGATTAACCCACTGACCATTGAGGACAGCTTTATTCTCATAGCCGATGAACTGTGACCTGCTCAGATCATCAGTACACCAACGAGCTGCAACTCGATGCTGCACAATCTCACGGCTGTTTTCATCTTCAAGTTTCAGCTGCTCAAAGAATTTCAACTGAAAAGCTCTTGATTGCTGCCGAAATTGATCAGCATCTCTGTAAGAACTTAAATCCTCTCGCTGAAGATCGAGCAAGACACGCTTGAGCTCGTTGCTGCGATCCACTGGTTGAAGAGGTTGCTCGTCTCTGTAGCTGGCAATGACGACAAAATGTTTTTTGGCTTTCCACAACTCACATGCAGCTGTTGCGTCTTGCTTTGTCGCATAGCTACAACTGACGAGTAGGGGCAACAGAAGCAAAAGCGCACTTGCCTTCATCTCCAATCAAATCCTCCATATAGTTAAATTGTAGCTATTACAGACAAGGACTTGTACCAGCAAAAAGCCAGAAACCGAACTCTCTATCAAACAAATATTTGCTTAGTTTACCGTCAACCCTTAAGGGCCTAGCTGGCAGTTTTCAGATAAGAAAATAATCCCTGGAAATTGATAAACAAAAGCACATATCCACCAATCCAAACACTTGCATAGCCAAGGAACTGCCAACCACTGGACTTGATTTGACTGATTCTAGAAACCAAGACAGAACAAAGAAACAAAATAATTGTATAACTAATCAACGAAGCAACGACAGAAGCCAGCAAGGTCATGATCCATCCATTGATCTTTCAATTATTGTCGCAAACCTTGAACGGACTCGCGTGTGAAAATTGCTCATGCTGATCATCTTGAACGTGATCAATTGCCCCTCGGACTGGGAAGTTGACTCAAAACCCAGGCAGATCGATCAGAGGATATCAAAACCATGCCCATCAGGCTTCACATTGCATCAGTCCGCAGCGACATACATAATAAGGAAGTATTGGCTTAATCACAATGAAACAACTCGCGAACAGACACAAGCGCTTAATCACTCTTGTTCAACAGAAAACAGGTTTATCTGATTATCAGATTCTATGGCTCTCCTTCGCCAAAGGTTTGATTGTTGGTGTAGTCATTACAGTGATTCTGCTGTGAGAAGACCCTTTTGCTACGAATGAAACAGCAATCAAGTGCTATAAAGAATTTGTATTGACTTAAAAGCATGAACGACTATTGGACCAACCGGATGACTGTTCCCGTCGTCCGAACCAAAGAGTTTGCCGAACTTTCTGCATGCTACCGGGAAGCGCTGAAGGATCGGGGTGCATTGGATTGCACATACAAGCTCTGGTCTGAAATGACCTCCGCCGAAAAAGCGAAGGCGGCAAAAAAATTACCGAGTACAGCCAATAACTGGTATGTAAACTAACTCAATTATTAAAAAACAATTGAGTTCTGCAACTGGCTCCTCTGATTATGAATTAATTACATAATCATTCGATTGACGTCATTTCGCTGAATAGTAATCCCAGTCTTTGATCAAAAACTTGGACAATTATCCTTAAGTTCAACCATTAAATTGATAGGAGCACGATCTTCAATACTCGTGCGCTTGTCGTATTCCTGTCTCACGTAGTTTAGACAAATCGCCTGTGGTTCGTTGAGCACAATATTTTGTGCATTCAAGATAACTTGTTGCGTCCCCAAAACCGCCAGGACAATAATTCCCGACAAGAGAAGAATCCACTTAGGTATACTCCAAATACTCATATGCAATATGAATGTTAAATTGATAATAGCTTATTATCCAGTGAGATAACAACGGTTTGAAGCGTTGAACAAGATCATTAGTTGTCATTTCTCTCTGACCCAGCAATATTCCTGGGATTTTCAATAACGTCACTGTTCTCCAGAGCAAGCGTCAGTGTCAGATCTGCGACGCAAAAGCTGGTATTCAGCAGACAGGCAACCGCAAAGTCATCAACTGTTTGCATGAAAGTAGGCGAGTTTTCCGAATTCTTCATTCATGCTGTGACAGAGATCACAACATCTGTTGATATGAGTCATCGCAGGCTTCGATGCCAGGAAGGATTATTGACTCGAAACAAGTCAAAGCCATGTACAAACAAGACTTTTTTCTTGGAGTCCTGTTGATCACTGTTTTATTAACTTCAATACACGTACTCAACAATCCCATCTCTCGATCTGAAGACCACGCATCTTCCTCCTGCACTGGATCAATGCGACTTGATTGGCCTCCAGGACAATGGAATTGATGCGCTGTTCAATCGAGGAT
Organism: uncultured Synechococcus sp.; assembly: GCA_964459855.1. Taxonomy (GTDB): domain Bacteria; phylum Cyanobacteriota; class Cyanobacteriia; order PCC-6307; family Cyanobiaceae; genus Synechococcus_C. The sequence goes on from CAYWOE010000011.1 coordinate 16,216, forward strand.
TCACAATCCAGCCATGATGCCTACCAGCTCCCCTCAGGATACGGCCGACTTGTCTAGCAATGAATGCTGATGAAGGAGCTCTCAATCCCTGAGAAACTGAAAGAATCATCCCAGTGACAGCGGAGGAAATTCTCTGCTTATTTTCAATGAGGCTGCTACAGCAGCTTCTACTGATTACAAAGGGCAGTTGCTGTCACTGTCTTTCTTTATTTCTTGATAGGCATCTCTTAAGTAAATGGTAATATCCTTTAAATCTGGATCGCTTATAACAAACTGAGCCGTGTCATTCATTAATCCTTTTGCAACATCTTTCGAAATTATACCTTTTGCCACTAATCCACACAATGTGCCCGCTGTTCCATAAAGGGTCCCATACCAATAGGCAATATCGATTTTTTGTTCTACTGTTTGGGCTTCAGTTTTACTAGTTCCGAGCGATAGCAACAGGATGCTCAGAAGTACAATAAATTTCATGGCAAGTGAGTCTTTCTCTATTCTTAGCAAGCTCAATTATAAATGACAGAAATTTCCCAGGCCTTGAGGCTATGGGGGTGGCCGCTGTTTATGCTCGGCAGCGGTTACTTGTGGTGGCTGGATGTGCAGAACTCCGGCATTTCACATACGCATAAGCTCGGCTTGACTGGCTACGACGTGAACAACAGGCTCAGCCACTGATTACGTTTATTTCCAGTGGCAGTCTGGGGTCTCAATAAAATACTCTAGGTGATGACGAAGGCTTCCTAAACACTAAGTCTCAGACATAGGCTAAGTAATAATAAATTTGGACTATGAGAGTGTTGAACACTGAAGCTAGCTGCAATCACAAACTGCAAATGGAACTGGAGCAGTCTGATACCAGGTTGATTGACCTCTTTAACCAATGCAGTTAAATTACCACCAGCAAATCATCAGCCGTGAAAAGACTGTTCCTACTCGTTGCTTTGTTTGCAGCTGTCCCGGCCCATGCTGAAAGATATGATTTCGGTCAGGGCGTGGCTGCAATGGGATGTGCAATGCTGGCTTCTGGTTATAACCGGAGCGAAGTTGAAAGTGTTTTAAACTCACTCGAAAGACTTATTGCCAGAGATGGAATAAGCCGACGCGGCCAGGCTCAAATGGCAAAGGGATTTAATTATCAAACCTCCAGGCTCAACTGTTCATTGAGATACAGAAACTGAAAATATTGCATGACCTGCAATCGAAAGTCACACCCCTTCTGCGCTTTCAATGCTCCAGCGCTGCTTTCAATTACTCTTGAATTAGCCATCAATGAGCGGAATCATGAGCCGTTATAGTTTCTATATATCGTCTGTCAAAATCAACGCGCAGCCATCTTTGTTATTAAGGAACAGTCAGGGCTTAGCACATGAAGATAAATCTTGCTGAATTCGGTTATTAATACCAATCAACGCCCTAAAGTCCTGATGATCACAGAATTAGCCATTCCCTTTT
>CAYWOE010000012.1:0-17614 GCA_964459855.1 uncultured Synechococcus sp.
GACAGGCTCAAGTTCCAAACTTAATCGCCAGAGGAAAAAGCGCCAAGTCGATCTCGCAGACACGGAAAACAGCCTGTTTTCGCCAGGATGGGGTGAGTGAAAACCCTCCGAAATGCTTCCTCCATTTGGCTGCTCACCCTGCGGTGATGGCGACTGGCAGCGTCATCATCAGGAGCGCAAGCTGCGCATGATGCGCTTCTGGCGTGATGGGCTCGAACGGCAGATCGCTGCTGTGACAGCAGCAATCAGCACGCTCGAACAACAGATCGAACGCGATCAGGCCAGCTCCAGCTGAGCTGAAAGCTGCGCGCGCATCTGGGCCAGTCCACGCTTGACGCGTCGCTGAACCGTCATCGCGCTGACCCCTGCGCGACGTGCCTCGTCCCTGAGACTTTGCCCGTTCAGGACCACCTGCACAAGGGCAGTGCGTTCCTCTCTGGGAAGCTGTCCCATCGCAGCTGCGAGCTGTCGTCGCTTCTCCGATTGATCCAGTCTCTCGCCGGTGCCACCTTCCGATGTGATCATCTCCTCTTCGAAGGGAATGATCATTCGCTGTTGGGAAGCCGCATTGAATCCGGCTCCGGCATCGCTGGTCTGCTCCTGAACATTCCGGGGCAGCCGGATGATGGCCGCCCGGTCACGCAGGTAATGCAAAATCGCCCCCCTGATGTGAGGCCTGGCAAATGCCGTGAAGGGAACATCCCTCGACCCCTCGTAGCGTTCCGCCGCCCGCAGCAGACCCAGCAGTCCAACCTGTCTGAGATCGTCCGGATCCTGACCGGTCGACAGGGCATATCGTCTCGCCAGCGGTTCGACCAGCCGCATGTGCTGTTCGACTCGTGTGTTGCGACGTGTCTGCTGTCTGTTCATTGAGTTCTGAGGCCTGATGGACTCACTCCAGACAGACACCGCTGATCAGTTCATGGCATCCGTGCAACCACTGAATTCGGACACCACCATCCTGAGCAGCTGATCACCACCATGCGTGCGCAGCCAGGGCAGGTCCGAACGATCGGTCGCCAGCAGATAACCGGCAAAGCCGAGGGCATTGATGCTGAAGCCGCGGAATTCGTCCTGACTGCGTCGGATCAGAGCCAGCCAGGATCGTGTCAGCAGCAGGTTGTAGGGCACGGATGGCGGATGTTGGGACGAGATTCCGCCAAGGCCGAGTCGTGCTGCAAGCGAGCGATACAGAGCATGGAGGCGCAGGGCTTCCTCGCCTGGATCCGCTGACCGCGGACGTTCAGCCATCACGCAGCTCCTTGACAGCGGACCGGGGTCATCAGCACCAGCAGAGTTCAGCGCAGAGACCTGCAGATGCCGTTCAAACCAGGAGAGCCTCGGACAGATGCGCTCCTGCTGATGTCGAGGCAGCAGCTGCAGGTGGCGATGAGGCTGGCTCGCTCCTGCCCTTGGGCCGCTGTTGAAGAACCAGAGGCCGGTGCTGTCCCGATCCACCTTCACAAGGGCGTGCCAGTCCTCGTGAGTGAGCCAGTGGACCTGAGAAGCCCAGTCCTGGGTGATCAGCAGCATGTGCGCACGCTGAACGGGGTACTTGTTGAGAATCAGAACGTGGTGCTGATCAATCCGTTCGACCTCCAGTTCTGGATCCCAGGGCCTGAAGGGGTTCGGCTTTGGTCCTTCCGGCCGGTGATGCTTGGGAAGAGAGGCATTCAGAGCACGCAGTTCAAACTGCTTCGCATCGTTCCCGGACAGCTCGATGCGGTTTGTCATGAGAGGAATCAGGGCGCCGCTTGCCTCGGCCTGTTCGGAGCGATCCAGCGCCTTCGACCAGAAATGCTCACTGCCCATCGGTCCTGATCCTCGCCAGCGATGCTCCGGAGTAGTACCTGCCGAGGATTTCGTTGAAACGGAGCCCTCGCTGTGCCAGCCGTTGGGCACCATGCTGGCTCATGCTCGCACCGAGATGTCCATGCGCTTCATCGGAGATCTCCTGCGTCGCTGCATACAGCGATTCCACCAGTCCACCCTTGAAGCTGAGCACGATTCCGCGGGTTGTCTCGGCTGCCAGGACCGTTGATCTGGTGGTGCTTGTTCTTCCCGAGTAGGCCTGCCAGCGTGTGGTGTCGCCGAGATTCCAGTCTCGGTCTGCAGGTCGAAGCATGTGAACCAGCGCATAGGAGCGAGCGGCAACGGCCTGTGCCTTGAGAGCTTCTCCATTCCAGTGGCTGGGCATTTCAGCGCCGACAACCGATGCCACGTAGTTCTCCAGAGAGAGCTGATTGATGGCGAGCCAACCCTGCCCCCTGTTGAGCAGGTGCATGGTTCCCGCGTAGGCACGTCCATTCACAACAACGTGTCCTCCATTGCCTCCGCAACTGACCAAACCGGTGGTGCTGCCAGCGAGCATCGCCTGCAGAGCTCCTGGTTCTACAGGGTTTCCACCCTGGAGCCTGCAGCCCGCTCCACCCGCAGTGGAGACCCGGAGCAAGGGTCTCTGGCTCAGCAGTGCAATGCGCACCTGAGGGTCAGCGGTCGTGATCGGGGGAGGAACCGCCGGCACAGCTCCAGACGGCTGATCGGGATCCCGATGGCTGGTTGCGGGAGCTGAGTGACCGTTCCGCTCATCAGCTTCAAAGAGAGCGCTGAGCAGGGCGTCGGTGTCCTGGTTGGCAGAGTTTCCGCTCCCGAGATGCGTGAACCAGACGATCAGTGCAGACAGGCCCGCACTCGCCGTCAAAGTCAGCAACAGTGGTTTACCAAGATGCATATCCGCATGAGCGGCGCTGGAATCATGCCGGAAATGAGCAGGAATGGCTGGCAGGGGCGTGCCCTCGTGGTCGGAGGTGGAGGCATCGGCCGTGCTCTCAGGATGGAGCTCGCTCAGCGCCATCCTTCACTGCATGTGACCCTCGCGACCCGGAATCCCCTGTCTGAGCAGGAGTGGAAGCTGGATCTTGAGAGTCCGGCAAGTTTCGCAGAGCTGACGGAACGGCTCACTGCCGATCAACAGCCCCTGCGCATGGTCTTCAATGCCACGGGGCGTCTCCACAGTGCTTCGCTTCAGCCGGAGAAGCGACTTCAGCACGTTGAACAGTCAGGGCTGATCGAGTCATTTGCGATCAACGCCGCAGGCCCTCTGCTGCTGGCGAAGTCGGTTGAATCTGTTCTGACCAGAGACCGGCCCTTTCATTTCGCCAGCCTGAGCGCGAGGGTCGGCAGCATCGCTGACAACCGCAGCGGCGGTTGGTACGCCTACCGTGCCGCCAAGGCAGCGCAGAACATGATGCTGCACAGTCTGAGCCTGGAATGGGGTCGAAGACTGCCTCTTGCCACGGTGACTCTCCTCCACCCTGGAACGACCGACACAGCCCTGTCGAAACCCTTCCAGAGCTTTGTACCCCCGGAGAAGTTATTCAGCCCTGAGAGGGCAGCAGGGCATCTCCTGGATGTCCTGCTGGAACAGACACCATCCGACAGCGGAAAGTTTCTGGCCTGGGATGGTCAGGAGATTCCCTGGTGAGCGTGCTGCCTGAGGATCTCAAGCGGAATGATCTCTGTCGTGCTGGATTCAGTGGATTCCAGCAGAACTGGCGGGGCCATGCCATCTTCGTGAGCCTCCTTCCAGCGAGGAGCACAGACACACCAGTGATCTCCGGGTTGAAGACCGGGAAAACCGAAGTCCGGCATCGGAGTGCTCAGATCATTGCCCTGTGCCCTGCTGTAACTCAGAAAACTTTCCGTCATCACACAGCAGACACTGTGACGCCCCAGATCCCCCACATCGGTTCGACAGTGTCCATCTCGGAACCATCCGGTCATCGGCTGACAGCTGCAGACCTCAAGCGGCTTGCCTAGAACGTTCAGATCAACCGCCTGGTCTGCGTTTACGGGCGATGTTTCAGAGCTCATTGCGCCATGGAATCCCCGAGGAGTCTGCCGAAGGAGTGGCACATTGCGCGACAAGGTGGTTGACGGATCCCGGGGGCGAGGCGTTAAAGGTCAATCAGTTATGCCTCCTCGATGGATTGGGAGTTCACTGAAGACGCAGCGTTCCTCGCCCTCTGCGACGCCTTCCGCGAAAGCGGCGAATCCTCGGCGATCGAGTTTCTCGCCAACGGCGAGGGCGCGTTCCACTTCCAGGACCTGTCTCAGAATGCTGCTGGCGAGGGGATCGACCTCAGCGAATCGAGCGCTCTCGAGGAGTTTCAGCAGGAAGTGATCGACACGATGGAGAAGCTCTGCCAGGAATGATCGGCAGAGCTCGATCAGCGGCCAGGGTCATCCGTAGAAGAAGTTGATCTCCTTGGTCTTCAGCCCCTCCCATCCAGCATCGATCAGGCGTTGATTGAGCGTGTCCTGATCGAAATGTTTCGCACCCGTCCTCACAACGCGGTTACGCATCGATTTGCGCACGCCGCTGCGCTTGCGCTGACTCTCCAGATCCATGACCTCCCGATAGAGCTTCCGCATCGGCTCAGGTAACGGGGATCCGTCGAGATCAAGTCCGGCATTGATCGCCTCGTCGATGGCGCCTGGTCCACTGAGATCCATGGAAATGCGATGAATGACAGCTGCAGTCTGCAGCAGCCAACAGGCTCAGGCGCTGAAATAGCGGGCTTTGCTGTGCAGTGCCACCAGAGCTGTGGTGCTCTGTTCAGGGTGAAGCTGGTCCCCTTCATCCATCGTCAGCCCGACGCGATCGGCACCCAGCCAGAGCAGTTGCTGACGTGAGTCCGCGACATTGGGACAGGCTGGATAACCAAAGGAATAACGACTTCCCCGGTATCGCTGTGCCAGCACATCCCGAAGGGGCATGTCGCTGGCATCGGGAAATCCGCACTCACGTCTCACCCGGGCATGGGTCCACTCCGCCAGGGCCTCAGCCATCTGAACGGCCAATCCGTGAAAGAACAGATAATCGCTGTAGGAGTCCGCCTCGAAGAGCTTCTGAGCGAACACGGAAGCCTGTTCACCCATGGTGACGGCCTGCATGGGCAGGACATCGCTTGGCCCTCCGGCGTTGAGATCCCTGTAGAAGTCGGAAATGCAGTAACGATTGCCGCCACGCTGGCGCGGCAGTGAAAAACGTCCGAGTTCACCGGATCCATCCGGGTCGAAGACAACGACATCGTTCCCCTCGCGACCACAGGGGTAGTAGCCGTATGCAACCGCTGGCTGCAGAAGCTGTTCCTCAACGGAACGCTCAAGCCAGGACTGCAGAACAGGCTCCGCCCTGGCTTGCAGATCAGCTTCATAGTCCTCCCGGGACTGCCCCTTGGCCTTGCGCATCTGCCACTGACCAGCAAACAGTGCCTGGCGGTCGAGATAGGCGATCACCTCCTTGAGAGGGATCTCGGAGTCTCCGTGCAGCACTTTCGCTCCAAGGAAGGACGGCTTCACAGCCTCTTCCTCAGGAACAGCCTCCGAACGATCCAGACTGACAGGCATCGAGACGGTCTTGACCTCCTTGACCGCATCGCTCGATTTGGATGCTTCGCCGGCAGGGTCGGAGTGGGGTCCCGATTCACCTCCAAGCGACAGGCCCTCGGGGGTGCCGTTGAGGAACCCCTGTTCGTTGTCCCACGTATCGGACTGCCGTGCCTCAACAAAGGCGTCCATGAAGCGCAGATCCGTGAAGGCATCTCTCCCATAGAGCACCTTGCCGTTGTAGACCTCGCTGCAATCCTTGTTGACGAATCGCGGTGTCAGTGCCGCTCCACCGAGCACAACCGGAACATTGATTCCAGCGTCATTGAACGCAGCAAGATTATCTTTCATGAATGCTGTGGATTTCACGAGAAGTCCACTCATTGCAATGCAATCAGCCTGATGTTCCTGCTGTGCAGCGATAATTGCCCCGACATCCTGTTTGATACCCAGGTTGATCACCTGGTAGCCGTTGTTGGTGAGAATGATGTCTACCAGATTCTTACCAATGTCATGAACATCTCCTTTGACAGTTGCAATCAGGAATTTCGCTTTGGCTGATCTTTCGCCTCCGCTTTTTTCCATGTGTGGCTCTAGAAAAGCAACGGCTGCCTTCATCGTTTCAGCTGATTGCAGAACGAATGGAAGCTGCATCTGGCCGGAGCCGAACAATTCTCCGACAACCTTCATGCCATCGAGCAGAAAAGTATTGACGATATCCAGAGGTGGGTAACTCTCAAGACCTTCATTCAGTGCTTCTTCGAGCCCGATACGCTCGCCGTCGATGATGTGCTGTTTGAGACGTTCCTCAACGGGAAGATCGGCAAGGGAGGGGCCGGACGAACGGGCCTCCTTGGTGCTGACACCCTCGAACAGAGTGGTGAGCTGCGTGAGCGGGTCATAAACGCAGACATCACCGTCGAAACGGCGGGAATCGCTGATCAGATCGCGACAGACCTGCTGATGATCCGCCTCGATCTTGATCAGAGGAAGGATTTTTGCAGGGGAGACAATCGCGGCATCCATCCCTGCTTCACAACAGTCGTGCAGAAAAACGGAATTGAGCGTGATTCTGGCGGCAGGGGAGAGACCGAAGCTGACATTCGAGACGCCGAGCACCACGTGAACTCCTGGGAGTTCGCTGCGGATTCGTCGAATCGCTTCAATCGTTTCAATGCCGTTGCGACGATCCTCCTCGATCCCTGTGGAAATCGGAAGTGCCAGCGGGTCGTAGAAGATCTCACGAGCAGGAATACCGAATTCAACCGCATCTCTGTAGGCACGCTTGGCGATCGCAACTTTCTTCTCAGCCGTTCGCGCCATTCCCTCCTCATCGATGGTGCCGATCACCACCCCTGCGCCGTAGCGTCGTGCCAGTTCGAGCACCTTGAAGAAGCGCTCATCGCCATCTTCATAGTTGGTGGAATTGAGGATGCATTTACCACCGGCAACCTTGAGGCCAGCTTCCATTTTCTGCCACTCCGTTGAGTCGAGCATCAGAGGCAGATTCACATTGGTCACCACACGAGTGACCAGTTCATGCATATCCTTTTCGCCGTCACGACCTACATAATCAACATTCACATCGAGAACATGAGCGTTCTCTTTCACCTGACCGCGCGCCAGGCCGACAAGCCCATCCCAGTCTTCTTCATTGAGAAGCTCGCGAACCTTTCTTGATCCACTTGCATTCAGTCGTTCACCGATGATCAGGAACGAATTGTCCTGAAAATAAGGAGTGGCTCCATAGAGTGACGACGCAGCTGGTTCGTATCTCAGCTGCTGGCGTTCCAGGTGATGGGTTCGAACATCACGGACGGCCGGTTTCAGTTCATCGGAAATTTCCGAGAGAGCTTTGATGTGTGCCGGTGTGGTGCCGCAGCATCCTCCGATGACCTGAACGCCGAGATCCTCGACGAAGTGCATGAGCTGCATCTTCAGCTCGATGGGTGTGAGCCGGTAATGAGCGACACCGCCGATGTTCTCCGGAAGACCGGCGTTGGGAATGCAGCTGACAACAAAAGGCGAGTATTCGGCCAGGTATTTGATGTGCTCCTTCATCTGTTCCGGGCCGGTGGCGCAGTTCAGACCGAGCACATCGATCGGGAACGGCTCCAGAATCGACACCACCGCTGCGATGTCGGAACCAACCAGCATGGTTCCCGTGGTCTCCATCGTCACGGAAACCATCAGCGGACGACGCTCGCCGCTGGCTTCGAAGGCGTCCTCCACACCCTGAAGTGCTGCCTTGATCTGAAGCACGTCCTGACAGGTCTCGATGATGAAGAGATCGACGTCACCTGCAAGCAGTCCGGCCGCCTGATCACGAAACGAACTCCGAAGCGTGTCGAAATCGATGTGGCCGAGAGTGGGCAGCTTTGTGGTCGGGCCCATGGAGCCTGCAACAAACCTTGGTTTCTCTGCCGTGCTGTACTCGTCCGCCATCTCACGTGCCAGTTCAGCAGCACGCTTGTTGAGAACAAAGGCCTGATCCTCCAGGTCATATTCCGCAAGCACCACAGACGCGGCACCGAAGGTGTCCGTTTCGATCACATCGCATCCAGCCTCCAGGAACTGGCGATGCACCGCCTGCACGGCATCGGGACGGGTGACCACAAGATTCTCATTGCAGCCCTCGAGGACTTCCCCCCCGAAATCCTCAGCAGACAGATCCATCTGTTGCAGGGAGGTCCCGGTGGCACCGTCAAACACCAGAACAGGTCTGCTCGGATCGTGGAGTCGCTGCAGAAAACGGGAGGTTTCAGTGATGGATTTCGTCTGAACTGCCTGCATCACCACTGGGTCGATGAGGTCATCCTAAGAACCGTTGTGTTCACATTCCGGCTCTGAATCCAGGGAAATGGTGATGGCCTGACTCAGGGCTCCAGATCAATCCGCGTGACCCAGTGGGAGTAGTCCTGATCGCGCCCCTCCGTGATCGCCACGAGTTTGGTCCGCAGTGCCTCCATCAGTGGCCTCCGCTGGGAAAGGATCGTTGATTCCAGCTGTCGGATCGGAGTGATCTTGGCGGCGGTTCCTGTCAGGAACACCTCATCAGCAATGAACAGTTCGGTTTTGTCGACCGGGCGCTCGATCACCTCGATGCCCATGCCCTTGGCGAGTTCGATCACGCTGGCCCGGGTGATGCCCTCGAGAATGTCCTGATCCACCCCCGGGGTGATCAACCGGCCGTCACGGACGATGAACAGATTCATGCCACTGGCCTCGCTCACCTTGCCGCGGGTGTTCATCAGCAAAGCCTCGTCAAAGCCGCTGGCGACGGCCTCCGACTTGGCAAGAGAGCTGGTGATGTAGGCGCCGCTGATCTTGCCGCGCAGTGGAAGCGAACGGTCCTCCTGACGGGTCCAGCTGCTGATGCGACAACTCACCCCATCCGGAGAGAGGTAATCACCCAGTTCCAGGCCGTAGATCAGGAAATCGGTCTCGATGTTGTGCAACCTTGGTGCGATCCCGAGATCGCTCGTGTAGACGAACGGCCTCAGGTAGATCGGAGTGGTGGGCTTGTTGGCGTGCAGCATGGCCGTGAGAGCCTCCATCACGGTGTCCTCACCGAGCTCGGCCATCAACAGATGGGCACTCTGGGAGAGTCGTCTGGCATGGCGGTCCGCTCGGAACAGCAGCATGCCGCCAGGCTTGCTGGGATCGGGGATGGCGCGCATTCCACCAAAAGCACCGGTTCCGTAGTGCAGCGCATGGGTCGCCACCGACACCTTGGCCTCCTCGAACGGAACGCAGCGTCCCTGGAACCAGGCGTATGGAAGGAACTGATGCATCGCTGAGGGTCCGTTGACCAGATCTTCTCACCCGTCAGTTCCGGATCGTTCCCTCCTCTGGAGAATGGAGTCATGCATCGTCTAAGCAGCCTGCCAGGAGCCGACACGGACGGGCCGATCTCCTTTGTGGAGCAGCCGAGCGCGCCGGTGCTGTTTCTGACCAGTGCCAGTTCAGACATCTCCGCACTGGCCAGGATCCTGGACTCGGACCGGCATGCGTTCTGGCATGACCGCATCCGAGCTCTGCCTCTTGAAGCGCTCTGTCATCCGGCGCAGATCGATCACTATCTCTCGGTCTGCACCGGCCAGACACAGCTGATCGTGATCCGACTGCTCGGTGGTCGTGGTCACTGGTCCTACGGGCTGGAACAGTGCTGCTCCTGGCAGTCGGTCAAGCCAGGCCGACAGCTTCTTGTCCTGGCCGGCACGCCGGATCAGGATCGCGAACTGCATCCGCTCAGCAGTCAGCAGGAGGCGTTCTGTGATGCCATGGCACTCCTGCTTCGTGAGGGAGGGTCTGACAACCTTCAGCGTTGGCTTGCCGGTCTGCAGTGGGTTCTCTCCACTGTTCCGGCGACGGCTCAGATCGCGGATCCGCCGCCTCTGGAACCGACAGCCTGTCCCGATCCCGATCCCCACGACTGGAGGCAGGAGTCCGGACCGAGGGTCGGCGTTCTTCTTTACCGCGCTCATCGTCAATCGGCGGATGTTCACTGGTGTGACGTTCTGCTCACAACCCTGCGCAGCCGCGGACTGGTCCCGAGAGCACTCTGGGTGAGCAGCCTGCGCGACCTCACCGTTCAGAAGGCGGTGAAGGATCTCTTCCGTCAGCAGGATGTGGAACTCGTGATCACGTCCACGTCCTTCGCATCTGTTCAGTTCTCCGAAGCGGGTCTGGGTGCACCGCTCTGGGATGACCTGGATCGCCCCGTTCTGCAGATGCTGAGCTCGGGACGCTCGCGGCAGCACTGGCAGGAGTCGTTCCAGGGACTCGATCCCATCGACCTTTCCCTGCAGGTTGTGCTGCCGGAACTGGATGGACGGATCACGACTCGCATCGGCGCGTTTCGCGAAGTCGAGCATGCCGATCAGCGTCTTTGCACCGCGGTCAAACGCCTTGAGCCTGATCCGTCCGGCCTGAACTGGATCGCAGAGCATGCCAATGCCTGGATCCAGCTGCGGACCACCCGGGCTTCGAAGCGCTCCGTGGCCCTTGTGTTGGCGAATTACCCGCTGAGAAACGGTCGACTGGCGAACGGCGTGGGTCTGGACACGCCTGCCAGCTGTCTGAACATCCTGCGCTGGCTTCGCGACGATGGATTCGATCTGGGTGATCAGCCATTGCCGGGGTCTGCTGATGAGCTGATGAAGATGCTGCTCGCCAGGCGAACCAATGATCCGGAGAGTCACCACCGACCAGCGCTCACGCATCTGTCCCTGGCCGATTACCAGAGCTGGTGGCGATCACTTCCTGAGCAGGCCAGAGAGTCCATCCGGAAACGCTGGGGTGATCCCGAGGACGCGATTGATCTCGAACCGCTCGGCTTCGCGATCCACGGGCTGCAGTTCGGTCGCGTCGTGGTGCTGATTCAGCCCAGTCGTGGCTACGACGCTGATCAGCTCAGCGATCTTCATTCCCCTGATCTGCCTCCTCCCCATCGCTACCTGGCTCAGTACGTGTGGTTGCGGCAGGTCCGGCGTTGTCAGCTGATGCTGCATGTCGGCAAGCACGGCAGCGCGGAGTGGCTTCCAGGCAAATCCGTCGGCCTCAGTGATTCCTGCGCACCTGGGCTCGCGCTGGGTGCCATTCCCCATCTGTATCCCTTCATCGTCAACGATCCCGGAGAGGGATCACAGGCCAAACGCCGAGGACATGCAGTGATCCTCGACCATCTCACTCCACCCCTGGGTCGGGCAGGTCTGCATGGAGACCTGCTCTCGCTGGAGTCACTTCTGGATGAATACATCGAGGCGCGACAGCTTGGAGCTTCGCGATGTGAGCAGATCGAGCGACAGCTGTTGAAGCTGTTGAGCGATCTGAACTGGCCAGCCGTGGGAGTGCAGTCAGTCGATCAGATCCGCTCCGATGCAGTCGGCGAGATGCTGGAAGGAGTGGAGACCTACCTGTGTGAGCTCAAGGAAGCGCAGATCCGAACAGGACTCCACCGCCTTGGTGAACAACCACAACCCATGCAGTTCTCGGAGCTGTTGCTGGCGATCGCCCGCTCACCGGCCGCTGATCGACCGGGGCTGACGCAGTGGATGGCCGGCATGCTGGGACTTGAATGCGATCCCTGGATGGCCGAGGAGGGGGAGCTGCTGTCCGAGCGGGATCGGACAATCATGGAAGGTTTCGGTTGTCACCGGCCAAGACGACTCGGTGATGCCGTCGACTGGATCGAGCAGCAGGCTGGATCCCTTGTGCTGCAACTCATCGGCGTTGACAGCTCGCCCATGCAGGGTGATCAATCAACGCTGGCGGACTGTTTTCGGCAGCTGCTGGACTCACCAGAACTGCCCGGACCGCTTCAGTTCATCAAGACTGATCTCTGGCCGCGACTGAGAGACTCCGCCGAGCGGGAACATCAGGCTGTTCGCGCGGTTGCGGCGGGGCGTCGCATCGCCAGCGGACCATCCGGAGCACCGACCCGGGGTCGGGATGACGTGCTCCCGACGGGACGGAATTTCTATTCCGTTGACCTTCGTGGTCTGCCCACCGAAGCAGCCTGGGATCTCGGACGCAGAAGTGCGGAACAGCTCCTGGAGCTCTACGAACTCGAGCAGGGAGAACCTCTGCGTCATCTTGCCCTGTCCGTCTGGGGAACAGCCACCATGCGCAACGGTGGCGAAGACATCGCTCAGATGTTTGCCCTGATCGGTGTCAGGCCGGTCTGGGACGGTCCGACACGACGAATGGTTGACCTTGAGCTGATTCCGCTCACACTGCTGCAGCGACCGCGGGTGGATGTCACGCTGCGCATGTCGGGATTGTTCAGGGATGCCTTCCCGCAGCTGATCGCCTGGGTTGATCAGGCCCTGCGGATGGTGTCATGCCTGGATGAGACCGACACCGATAACCCTCTGGCGGCTCTGACACGCAGAAAGGGTCCTCAGGCGCGCTTGTTCGGATCCGCTCCCGGCGCCTACGGCGCAGGTCTGCAGGCACTGATTGACTCCGGTCAGTGGGATCACAGAGATGATCTGGGAGAGGCTTTTCTTGCCTGGAGTTCATGGCGCTACGACGTGGATGCGCAGGCCCATGACGACAGAGAAGGGCTTGAACAAGCGCTCCGGAGTGTTCAGGTGGTCCTGCATAACCAGGACAACAGGGAACATGACCTGCTTGATTCCGATGACTACTACCAGTTCCAGGGCGGCCTGGCTGCAGCTGTGAAGACTGTCAGCGGCAGGGATCCGACTGTGTTGTTCGCCGATCATTCACGCCGGGAGCGGCTGCGGATCCATCACCTGGGCCGCGAGATCGACAAGGTGGTGAGAAGTCGGCTGCTCAATCCGAAATGGATTGAGGGCATGAAACAACACGGTTACAAGGGCGCCTTCGAAATGGGCGCAAGCCTCGATTATCTGTTCGCCTATGACGCCACCACTGGAACGGTTCCAGACTGGTGTTACTGCCGTATCGCTGAACGATGGCTGCTGGCTGAGGACGTGAGAAGTTTCCTGCTGGAACGGAACCCCTGGGTCATGAGAGACATGGCTGAGCGCTGCCTGGAGGCGGCGACCAGGGGACTCTGGCGGGAGCCTGATGCAGCGCTGCTAGAGGCGATCAAACGGGTGTTGCTCGATTCCGAACATGCCGTTGAGCATGGTGGTTTCAACGCTTGAAACCACCCGCATTATTTGTTGAGATCACGCACCATCGACAGGAAGGGATCGATTGAGCCCGGTTTGTCGCTCTTCTGAGAGGTCGATGATGCGGTCTTCGTCTCTTCCTTGGGCTTGAGCTCCTGCTTGCGGGCAACGGGTGCTGAATCAGGTGCAGCTGGAGTGTTCACACCAGCCTGTTTGAGGGCGTTGCCCTTGAGCCGCTCGTCCAGTTCCGACTGGGACATGGTTTCGGCGAAGGTCTTCTTGACAGCCTTGGGAACACCTGTGTTGACAGTGACGACCTCCTTTTTGACGACCTGATCTCCCAGACCCTCGTCGTATTTATCGATTCTGGAGTCAAGAGCATCAACCTCCGTGATCATCTCCTTCACGCCAGGACTGTCCAGGGTTCCAGGAAACGTGTGCCGGATTGTCTTGGACTCGCGCATGTAGTCGCGGTTGCCGAATGTCGATGCGCTGTCGCTGTCGAGGAAGAAGGCTTCCTGTTTGGGCTTCTTCTCCTTAGGACCCTTTTGAGGCTCGTTTTGATCCGAACCGGAATTCAGCAGTCGATCGAAGAGGCCCATACCCACGGACATGGAAGATGCATGAATTTAGCGACCTTCCAGGTCCAAGCCATGACTGTCTGTTCCACACGTTCGTAAAAGGCCAAGGTTCTTCAAGCGTCGGTCAATGGCTTCACAGACAACAGGAGACCAGCTCCAGCGGGGTTGCATGTCGTAGTCGTACCAGGCTTCACCACCATCAAAGCCAAGTTCTGCGGCTGCATCGATCAGGTCCGCGAATCCCACCCGGTACCGCCCCGGGTGGGCGAGGATCGCCAGTCCTCCGGCTTCATGAATCGCCCGGCAGACACTTTCAGCCCTGAGCGCCTCCCCGACCGCGGCATCTCCGCGGTTGTAGATCTCAAGGGCGCTGTGACCAGGCTGGAAGCCGAGGGCCAGCACATGCACCAGACAGCCACGCAGGATTGCGCTGATCTCCATGCCGCTCCAGAGTGTCGGCACCTTTTCACCGAGATCACGTCGCTGCGTGAGCCAGTCCTGCATGGGCTGGAAAGCAGCGCTGGAATGGTGATCAGTCACGGCGAGATGACTGAGACCACGCTCAGCCGCCTGTTCAATCAGGTCCAGCGGCTGGAGACTCCCATCACTGCACTGGGTATGGCAGTGAAAATTGCAGATATCAGGGCAGCTGTCTGGACCGATGTCCCTGAGGATGGGACGAAGAGGATGTGAATCAACAGACAAGGCGCCACGCTCCCATTCAGTGCTGACAGCACCTTCAGACCTTCACAACTTGAACAATATCACCGGAGCCAACAAATGAATGATGTTCAGATACGCTCTAAAGACGCAATGAAACCCAGATAGATATCAACAACCTCAGACTCATTGATGGATGGATGTCATCGCATGATGGAATCCCCAACGCGGCTGAATGAGTCATGGCCGCCACACCTGACGTGAGCTGGTGTCCGGGCAGTCACCACTCTTTACAGTTATTGAAAAATCCAGCTCTGATCATCATGCAAATGTATGATTACACTATCTGTTCTTGAACCAGCGTGTCCGAGAAAAAATCGAAACTGTTAATTCTTTATTCAACCGTTGATGGTCACGCCAAACATATATGTGAATACGCTCAGACCAAATTAAAGAACGATAAGGATATTGTCATCGCCTCGCTGGATGACGATTCTGAGCAGAAACTTGCGGATTTTGACGAAATCCTTCTCGGAGCGAGTGTTAGATATGGCTTTCATAGAAAAAATGTCTACGAGTTTGTCAGGGAGAACAAAGAGGAACTGCTCAAGAAGAAAACAGCGTTCTTTTCCCTGAATCTGACGGCGAGAAAGCCTGAAAAGGCATCTCCGGATACGAATCCTTATATCGTGAAATTTCTGAAAAAAGTTGACTGGGATCCTGATCTGAAGTCCGTTTTTGCAGGACGACTGGATTACCCAAGCCTCAACTGCCCGAACAGACTCGCCATTCTTCTGATCATGGCGATCACAAACGGACCCAAAGATTTATCAAAAGTCCATGATTTCACAAACTGGAGTAAAGTTGATGAAATGATTGAATCTATTAGAAAACTTTAGATTCCAAAGAGACATGGAATTGAATTATTCCGATCTATTGGATTGATTCCATGAACTGATCTGCATTGTTCTGATGTCTTTGCAGGACTTCACTGTCCATGCGATCCAGGTTGCGAGCCATCATCGCCAGCCGATACTGGCCCCTGAAAAAGTCTTCATGCCGTTTGATGAAACTCCAGAACAATCCATCCCAGACATCGCACCAATCGCCTTTGCGATAGTCAGACATCTTACGAACGTAGTTTGAACCCGAGAGATAAGGCTTGGTGGTGAACAGACCACCATCGGCAAACTGACTCATGCCGTAAACATTGGGAACCATGACCCAGTCATAGGCATCCACGAACAGCTCCATGAACCACAGATAGACGCGATTGGGGTGAAATCCGCAGAGCAACATCACATTTCCCAGCAGCATCAGACGCTCGATGTGATGGCAGTAGCCGGTCTCCAGGGCATGGTGAATGGCGTCATCGATAGGAGGCAGGCCTGTCGTGCCGCGATAGAAGGCCGCCGGAATGGGTCTGTCATCGAAATCCCAGAAATTGCCATTACGCATCTCCACCCCATGTCGCCTGTACATCGCGGCCATGAACTCACGCCAGCCGATGATCTGGCGGATGAATCCTTCGAGTGAATTGAGCGGAACATCTCCGACCTCAGCTCTTTCAAGGGTCCGTTCAAGAACCTGTTGCGGTGTCAGCAGGCCGGTGTTGAGCATGGGCGTCAGCACGCTGTGCCACATCACCCGGTGCCGACTGCTGATGGCATCCTCATAGGCACCGAAATCCCTGAATCGCTGCTCAAGAAAATCCTGGAGCCACCGATCCGCTGAGTCGTGATCAACCGGGTAGGCAAACAGGTCCCATTGACCGATCAGCGGCAGCTTCTCCTGCTCGAGGTCCAGACGTGCCTGTTTCACAACAGGCGTGGACGTTGCCTTCGGTTCGGCAGGAACAGTGATTCCCTTGGGGAGCTTCTTGCGGTTATCCGCATCAAAACTCCAGCGTCCTCCAACAGGCTCTCCATCCGCATCGAGAAGAACATTGAGCCGCCTGCGCTGCATCTCATAGAACTTGGCCATGAATGGCTTGCGCCCTGAGGCGAAATGCTCACTGACCACCGAATCCGGGGTCAGCAGCATCGGCGTGGCGGTGAACTCAAGCTTGCAGCCGTTGCGCTGTGCAAATCGCCGAAGCCGTTTGTTCAGCAGATCGTCAACGGGATCCGCCAGATGGAAATGTCTGTAGCCCATGCTGTGCAGGGCCTGGAGGTGTCCCTGCGTGTCTGCAGCCTGGTGATGACGCTGCTCGAGAACGTTGAAGCCTTGTCTGCGAAGGGATTCCGCAAACACAGTCATGGAACAGCGATGCAGCAGCAGACGCTGACGATGCACCTGCATCGGCCACTCAGGATCGGTGCCGAAGAAGAGCGGATCCTCAATCAGAACCACAGGCCTGTCGGCCTGCAGGCAGGGGTGATCGACGAACAGCTGATGTGGATAGATAACGGTGAGTTCCACTCTCAGCCCTCCCCGGCAAGACGACAGGCTCGACGACCGATCGATGTGGCGTAAGCCCTGTCCACCGGTCCTGTCATCGGGCTGAGCTGGCCTGCCTTGCAGTTCATCACCACCTTTTCCCGGTGGCCCAGCTGATCATTGAGTTTCAGCACGAGCTGCCAGTGATTCTTGGCACTTCGGGTGATGTCATCGGCGCAGACCGGACCGGTGCACAGTCCTGGTGAAGCATGCACAGCTCCTGGAAACACCAGGCCTGCGACAAGACCAATCACCAGTGCGGCCAGCTTGAAAGCACGGATCATGGCGATGGAGAGTCCGAGTCCCGAGTCTGCCCATCCTGCTCCGCATCCAGATCAGGGTGAAAGAAACGATGAATGTCTCGTGCCAGAGCCAGGCCAACGCCGGGTGCCTGAGCGAGTGTTTCCACAGATGCGAGCTGAATGGCATCGATGGAATGGAAATGGGCGAGCAGATCCTTGACTCGTTTCGGCCCCACTCCTGGAATGTCGGACAGACGTGAACGTTTCATCCGCTCACCGCGCTGCTGACGGTGAAAACTCACGGCGAAGCGATGGGCTTCATCACGGAGACGACGCAGCAACGCCACACCGAGCTGATCAGGTTCGCTCTCCAGCGGACGGCTCTCACCTGGCAGGAAAATCTCCTCCCGTTGCTTGGCAAGTGAACAGACATTGAGATCCTCCTGAAGGTTCAGTTCTCTGAGGGCCTCCATCACTGCGGAGAGCTGACCTTTTCCACCGTCAATCATCACCACATCAGGCCAGTCGTTGAGACCATCGGTCTGCAGGGCGCTCCCTCCCCTGTGACGCAGAGCCCCGACATCAACCCCCTCAGCCTTGGCACGTGCCCAGCGGCGGAAGCGACGACGCATGATTTCCGCCATCGCCATGAAGTCGTCGCTGTGTCCGGCTCTGATGCTGCTGCTGCGGATCT
>CAYWOE010000013.1:0-16929 GCA_964459855.1 uncultured Synechococcus sp.
CAATGGGATTCTGTGCAGCCTTGGCCAGAGACTCATCTTCAGCAGATGCCGATTCCCCGGGGCTCACTGTGACCGGCTGGTTATCGGTGCCGGGCTCTTGAGAGCCTGATCCTGCCTGTGCGATTTCAAGCTCACTCAACACGAGTGGGGTGAAATCGAAGCTGACCGTTTCGTTAACCGTCAACTCAGGCTGATCTCTCGCTTCAACAGCTGAGGGGAGCAGTAGGGCCGTGAAACTCATCAAACCGATGAATCGGAGGCTTCCACGGAAGAACGATCCCATCAACTTTTTTCAAAAACAGGCGATCTTTAATCCCATTCACGATTCAGGCCAAGACTGCATTGAAAGAATCCGCACGATCGGGATCAGATCAAGCTGCAGGACTTCAATCATGCTCCTACGGTTCGGCCAATCTCGTTGATCTTGTGGTTCGCTACCTGCCCCTCGCATTCCTCACACCATTGAGCGCACTTTGCGTTGAGGCCGTTGCACAACCTCTGGATGAGGCCCCTGGACTTGATGTCAGCGGCACTGGAGTGTCTGAGCTGATTGAACACAGCAAAACCGGCAACGGCGATGAAGCTGATCTCACTGTCCAGACTGAAGAAGACAATGCGGATGTCGCAATCGACAACGCGGACGGTTCCAACTCAAGGGACGTGATGAAACCGTTGGTGCTGAGCCAGACAAGCGCCAGCGGTTCGAGCAGCGAGGATGAAGACGACGAGGAAGACTCCTGGCGCTTCTACCTTGACCTCTATGCGTTTGCACCGCTTTCAACCAACACATCCACGCAACTGAACGGCAACGAACCTTTGGATGCCCATTCATCCCTGGCGGATGTGTTCGCCACCACACGAGCCGGATTGACATTCAAGGCATCGGCTGAGTACGGGCGCTTCGGCATCTATTCAGGCGTCAACTATGGAGCGGCATATCAATCTGAAACCGCTGTGAAGTGGAAAACAACCAATCCAATCCGTAACGCCCTGGGTATCTCCTCTGACAACATCAAAGTGGAATCAAAAGGCAAAATTGATGCCACCGTTGAAACCAGTCAGTTCATTTACGACCTGGCAGTTCGCTACAGAGCTGGCGAAATCCAGAAGCCAAAAATGGAGAAAGGCACTGGAAGTTTTGTGGGCTTCGTTGGTGCCAGATTCATCGACGGCTGGATGACGACAACGATCGATGTGGAAAGACAGCGAACCCTGACGGCAGACGGAAAAATCTTGAACGGAGAACAGACCAAGAAATTTGAAAATTCTGCGAGTGGCACCTGGGCGAACACCTGGGTTCAACCTCTGATCGGCATGCTTGCCTCCTATGCCCTCAGCGAAGACTGGCAAGCCTTCGCTTATCTCGATGCAGGCGGCTTTGGGCTCTCCGGTGAACGTGATCTCACGGGAACGGCGCAGGTGGGTATCGCCTATGCCCTCGGTAATTCAGCACAGGCCTCGATTTCCTACAAGTATTTCGGGCTCGACTACGCCGGCAGTGGATCAGGCAACGGCTACACCTCCACTCAGAGCGGCATCAACTTCGGCCTGCGCTGGCTGTTTGATTAAATTCCGCTTCTAGCGGAAACGCATTGTTCAGTGGTTGAGGCTCGCTGCCACAGCCACTGCTGTCTTGGATCCACTGGCAATGGCGCCTTCAATGAAACCGCGCCAACCCTCGCCATGGTCACCCGAGGCAAAGAACAGATTGTTGTCGTGTTTTGGAAGTTCATCAGCGAAGCGCACAAAAGTGCCAGGCCTGTACGTGCACCAACTCCCCTGAGACAGAGCATCATTGCCCCAGTCGTGGCCGAAGGTGGACAGCAGCCGAATACCGGGAACAAACTCCTCAAGAACCGGTTGCCAGTCAGCGACAGATTTGTCGAGTGCGTCGGGTTCCAGACTGAAACCGGCGAACAGCGAATGCTGCTCACCGCGCTGATAGGTGAAGCTGCCGATCAGCGGAGAGTCGGTCGACCTGGCCAGAGTCATCACCGCACCTGGATCTCCCTCAACCTCAAAGAACACCTTGGCTCCACCGCCCACATGCTTGAGCTTTGAGGCCTCCTCTTTCACGGGCTTCAGTGGCGGATCAAAGGTCACGTTGTGAAGCACATTCAGCGGCACGGTGACCACGGCACGCCTGGCAGTCACCTGCTCACCGGCGGCCGTCATAACGGAAACG
This sequence comes from uncultured Synechococcus sp., assembly GCA_964459855.1. Taxonomy (GTDB): domain Bacteria; phylum Cyanobacteriota; class Cyanobacteriia; order PCC-6307; family Cyanobiaceae; genus Synechococcus_C. The sequence goes on from CAYWOE010000013.1 coordinate 2,186, forward strand.
CCCTCGGCCGTCTGCTGAACAGACGCCACGCTGGTGTCCAGCATCACGTTGAAGCCACCATCGCTGACCATCGCCTGAACCAAGGCGCCTGTGCCACGCTTGAGTTTGTAGCGAGCGGCTGAGTCATTGAACAGGGAGTAGTTCCACCCGGTGAGCGACCAACAGCGCATCATCTCCAGATAGGAGGCATTCTGTGGCTGATTCATCGACAGAATCTCGAGGAAGCCACCGATACTGGTGCGCTGCAGTGGCGTGAGATCCAGGGAAGCGAGACGATCGGCCACGCTCAGGGAATCGCGTTGCTCGATCGCAGGCCAGTTGTAATGAGAGTCGTAGGGACGTTCCCACACCTGTTGCGCTTCAGCGAAGAACTGCTCAAAACCCGAGACGAATTCACCGAGTTGATCTTCGCGCAACTCCTGAACCCGCCCATCCACCTTGATTGCCACCCGCTCAGCGACACAGCCTGGCGTTTCCTGAATTTCGAGGCCGTAGCGTTCCTTTTCGGCCCACACGAAGGGTTGGGTCCAGTGAATCCAGGTGCCACCCAGCTCCACGTGAAATCCATTGCGATCAGTGCTCCAGGTGCGACCACCCAAACGATCGCGCGCCTCAAGCACCAGCACGTTCAATCCACGCTTCTGCAGATCACGGGCAGCGGTGATGCCGGCAAAGCCACCACCGATCACCACCACATCAACGGTTGTCATATTCACGATCCAAAAAATCAGCCAATGGTCGGTCTGAATGAGATCGGACGGAAGGAACCCGCCCGACATCACTCAGCGGAGTATGTGAGGTCAAGACGAAATCAGACCTTTTCGATATCGCCAAGTTTCCAGGTGCGGTCAAACCACTCCTGCCCCGGTCCGTAGAGACGGAAAATGCCGAACCATCCCTTGCCTGGAACGGTCTTCACCCAGTTGGCCTCCATCCCAGCCGGTGCTTGCGGACCGAAATAGAGATCGATGCTGCCATCTGCATTCTTCACCATGTCGGCGTTGCGCTTGTTGTTCTTGCTCGGATAGGGCATTTCACCTGTCTGCAGCATTGAACGGGTCTGCGGGTCATAGACCACAAACGACCAGAACTTCTGCGCCGGAGGGTTGGCCGGGATATTGAGTTTGTAAGTGTTGGAGCCGTTGAGATAAGCACCACTGCCGTCTCTCGAACTGAAGGCGTACTGGGAACCCACACCAGGAATCTCCAGTGCCATAGCCGGTGTGTTGACCGTGGCCAGATAGAAGAACAAGGTGCGTCCGTCCATGTCGCGACCACCGTTGCCCTTGTTCACCAGATATTCATGACTGCCGCCCGGGAAGCCTGTCTGCCAGTAACCGGCCTTGCCGGGATAGATGTAGTTCTTGGGATCCTTCGGTCCGAACAGAATCGAACGGGCGGTGGCATTACCGATGGCCACGGCCTCAGTGAGCAAGGCTTTCTGCTCCGGGGAAGGATTGAAAGGCTTGCCTTTCTCAATCCCGATCGACGATGCCATGCCAAGCAGCTCAGGTGAGAACAGTTCAGACGGCTCCCGTTGAATCACTTCATCAAGCTCCTCATAGAACTTGAAGTTGTTGGCATGGATGGTGTTCGTCTCCCAGTCCGTGAGGTTTTTGAAATTATTGGCAGGAGGATTGGCTCGCAATGCGTAGGGGTAGACCTTCAATCCGCCCTTGAAGGAATTCCTGGCTGTGTCGGTCTTGCCCTCGTCGTCAAGAAAACCGCGCAGGATCAGCCAGTTGATCTTGCTGGGCGTGTTGGCAACGAAGTAGCCATCAGTATTGGCAGGTGCTGTCTGCCCAGGTCCGATCAGCAGATACTTACCGCCCTTGCCTCGGTCAGGTCCAGGACCACCCATGTCAACCACAAAGCGGAAGAAGGCATCATTCACGGTGCCAGGGCCTGTGCCGGCAGGCACCTCAACCACGATGGGACCGTTGGAGAGATCCAGGAATGCCGTGGCGTAGACGGTGTCGGTGTTGCCTGTCAGCCAGAGAGAACGGGAACTCATCAGCTCTTCAAACAAGCCGATGTCGCGGTTCACCTGCATGCCGTAGCCGTCACGATGCCCCACGTAGAGCATCTCAAGCGATGCAGCCGGCATGAAGTTCAGGAATGTCTGCACGCCGCGGCCAAGATCCACCTGACGGCGGGCTTTGGCCATGGTGTCGTCATCGGGGAACCCATCGAAATAGTTGAAGGTGCCGATCCGGGTGTTCACCCTGTCTGGCGTCAGCACATCCTCAGGAATCGTGGTGTTGTATCCCTTGGGCACGACATCAGCGGCCTGCAACGCTGAACCGCTGCAGGCAAGGAACAAAGCGGAAAGAAGAGCGGAAGGGAAACGAGTGAAAACCGTCATGGTTGAGAATGAATCGTGGTGTTGATGGGTTCAGGCCTCAACCGAGAGGCTGAATGTCGTTGAGCTGCCAGGTCTTGTCGAACCAGGGCTCCAGCGGACCGTAGAAACGGAAGATCGCGAACCATCCCTTACCGGGAATGGTCTGAATCCAGTTGGCTTCCTTGCCCTGCGGTGCAGTCGGGCCGAAGTAGAGATCAATGCTTCCATTGGCGTTCACCACCATGTCTTTGTTGCGCTTGCTGTTTTTGCTGGGCAACATCTGAGGCGTTTGCAATTCGGAACGCGTCTGGGGGTCGTAGATCACCATCGACCAGAAGTCCTTGGCGGGAACATTGGCATCCACCGTGAACTTGTAGTTCTTGCTGCCATCGAGATAGACACCGTTGGCATCGGTCGCCACCACCCCGTACTGGGATCCGGCGCCAACCATCTTCAGCACCATGGCCGGTGTGTTGACGGTGTATCCCCAGAAAAAATTGCTTCTGGCATCAAGATTTCGGCCGCCCCTGCCGCCGTCGATCAACCATTCATGGCTGCCGCCAGCAAATGGACTGAACCACTGCTTGTCCTCATAGAAGTAGACGTCTCGGTTGCGAGGCTTACCCATATCGGAGCGCACATAGGCGACTCCCACCTGCACGGCTTCCTCGAGAATCCTGCGGTCCTCAGCACTGGGGTTGAAGGGTTTGCCTTTTTCAAGCCCGATCGCTGAAGCCAACCCGAGCAGTTCGGGATCGAACAGATCGACAGGCTCACGCTGAATCACCGTGTTCAGCTCTTCAAAGAAGTGGAAATTATTGGCATGCACCGTGTTGAAGATGAGATCACCTCCCTGCACAAAGGTCATCGCAGGAGGATTGTCTTTCAGCGAGAGGGGATACAGACGCACGCCGTTTTCATAGTTGGCGACCGCCTGATCAGGCTTGCCTTGATCATCGAGAAAAGCACGCATGATCAACCAGTTGGAGTAACTGGGTGAACGGAACACGAAATATCCCTCGGTGTCTGCGGGCTCAGCATCGTCGGGACCAAGAATCAGATACTTGCCGCCTTTACCCCGGTCCGGTCCGGGAGCGCCCGTGTCGGCCACAAACCGGAAATAGGCGTCATTGATCGTGCCGGGGCCGAGGCCGGCGGGAATTTCGATCACCATCGGCCCGGTGTCCTTCAGATTGAAGAAGGCGGAGCCATACACCGTGTCGGTATTGCCGGTCAGGAACAGAGGGTTGGAATTCAGCGGGGCCATCAACATGACCTTCGTGTAGTCGTCGACCCCCTGCTGCGCATGGCCCACGCGCATCATCTCGATGCTGGCAGCGGGCATGAGTGTGAGAAACGTCTCGTAAGCGCGGATGAATTTGATGTAGTCAAAACTGGCATCAACCGTTGCGGCATCCGGCATGCCGTCGAAAAAGCGGAACGTGCCTGCGCTGGTGTCAACCTGATCAGGCGTGAACAGTTCTGCGGGAATCGAAGTGGTGTACCCCTTGGGCACAGCTCCAGAGGGATTCATGGCGGTCTGCGCCAAACCTGGAGCGCAGAGGCTGGCTGCAAACGCTGACGCAAGAAAAACTGCTGATGATCTCTTGTGCGTTCTGCTCGCAAAACCTTTCATTGACTGCGGAATCAGGCGATATTTTTTGTTTAAAGAAAATAAAGCCAGACGACTGCACTGCATCAGGAAATTCGCCCAAATGGGATCACAAAAAGCCTGGAGGGGGGCAGCGGAAGAGGCTTGAGATCGCAGCAAAAAACGAGCGCAGAAAACGTCCACACTCGGTCGATCCGTTGTTTGACACCTCTCAAAACGAGAAGCCATCCGACTCAGACCGCGAATGCGCTGCTAAAAGCGCATTCGGGCAAAACGGAGAAAGGACGGCTATTTCACCGGTTGAAACTGCGGCGGAGTCCAGGAACCGTCAAAGTAGGCCTTGGTTGGCGAATAGATACGAATCGCCGCATTCCAGCCTGGGTAAATATCAAGATAATTATCTTGACTTTCATCACCGCCAAGATGAATCACATATTCGCCTTGTTCATTTTTCTTGGCAAATGCACTGTTGATATTGTAGTTTTCACCAGCAGCAAATCCGTCTTTATCGTAAACAGTCACAGACCAGAAAGCGCGTGGGTCAATCGGAACATCTTTCAGAGTCAGTGTCTGAGGCTCTGTCGAGTCAACAACCTTGGGAAATGGATAAACAGCACCTTCCTTGGGCAGACCACCCCAGCCGATCGCAACTCCGAAATTGCGCATTTCCGCGGTGATTTGCCCCTTTTTGCCAAAAGCCATTTCTGATGTGATTCCCTCAGGCTGCCGCCGATTGTTGTAGTCAGCACGCAGAGCCAAAATCTGCTTCATGTCGTATTGATGCTCGACAACGAAGCTGCCCTTGGCGCTCTGCTCAAGCTTGATCTGGTCCTGCACAGCAGCTGCCTGCTTCAGGTCCTCTGGATCCTGCATATTCACCTGTGTCCGAACAAATGCGAACACATATCGACTGCCCATGGAGTCTTGAGTGAGGGTGTACCGCCCGGGCTTGTCACTGATCAGCGGGATCCAGTGTTCATCATCAACCACCTCGAGAATCTGATAGCGATCAGTGTTGGGCAACACCACGGTGGCTGGACTGTTGAGATCCAGAACAGCAAACGAATAAAGAGTGTCGAAATTCGGGCGCAGAATGGAACGTTCCTTGGGATCCTGAGCAGTCTTCTGATGGAAGAACACACCCACACCATCACTGCAGGTCCCTTTCGCGATCTTGCGTACATAATCGGCAAGGATCACTTCGGTTTCTGCGAAGGCATAGTTGGCCTTCGTGACTGGTGTCAAAGCTGTGGCTGTCTCTTCTACGGCAGGTGCTGGGCAAACCTGACCATTGGCAGCAACCCTGAGCATGTCGGCTTTGCCGCTGAAACCTGTCAGGGCACCGAGTCCCATGGCTGAAGCAAAGAGAACCGACGTTCCCAAACGAAGTGATTTGCCGGCAGGCATGGCTGATGAGTGACTGAAGATCTGCTAGCAGCGCGAATCTCCCCTGACAATGCGTTGCCGCCACATCATGCCTTTATCGCTTCATCAACAGCTCTGAATGATTGGAAGACTGATCATCGAACACTTGGTATTTGAAGGCCAAATCACTGCCGGCCCATCAAGATCAACATGAATTCCTGGCAGTTTATGTTCAACTAACATCACGTTATGACGTGCAAGCTGACTAATCCAAGGAGAACTCTTTCACCAGACTGAGCAGATCACGCATGTCCCCCTCGGATAAACGACAGACATTTTCAACCCATTTTTCCATCATTACCTGAATCTCTTCACCCTGGAAATCATCACTGAAGGTGGAGTGCGCCTGCCTCAGCATCACCCCAATGTCCTTATGAGGAAGCCACCAGTGGACGCTGGAGATTCGATCAACACGACTCGCAGCCATCCAGAATGAGTCAACAAAGGAATATTCTAAAAACACCAACAGTTTTTAAAATATCAATGAATCTCTGACAAGTAATGATTGATGCATCAATCAAAGCCACAAGCGACTGCAGAGGCGGCAGTTGATCAAAGTTGATCCATCAAAACCAGGCGATCCAGTCGCAACATTCAAGTCCGACGAAGTCAGTATATCTGAGCTGCAAAAAAATAATTTTCAACCCCATCAATTCAACGTTCAATCTTCAAAACAAACTCTTTCAAATGCCTCTGGAACAATCAGACAAAGATTGTTCAATCATTATTAGCGACAGATTCAGTGGTGCCAAGCAGATCAGCAAGACGTGTTTTTCCGCGACTGAAACGCGTCAAACCAGTTGTCATTAACGAGATTGGCTGAAACTCATTCACCCATCGATCAATGGCTTCGTCCTCTTCATCACGACATTGAGAAAGGAATTGAATCAATGTAAAATCCATTACGCCACAAAATCTGGGGAAATAATGCAGCCATCTCACTACAAACCCCGATCAATTGTTGCCACATCAAAGCCCAAAATGAGTCCGGGAGAAGTGATTGAGTATTTGCTCTCCAAAACCATAAAAGTCGAGACGGGATGAGCTCGCCTCACCGAGTCTGGGGCTGTGAGCACTTGCAAAAGAGAGGAAGACAGCACTGGAAGCTCGGCAGAACCCGCAACTCCTGGCTGATTGCAGTCATCGAGAATGGTCATCGCAACCACTGCTGTCCAAAACTGAGGCAGTCGCCTGTTGCTGGAGTGAGAATAAGTTCATGATTGATGTGATCGGCACCGATGCCGGTGCCCCCGGCTCGCTTCCCCGAGCACTCCAGGATTTAGTGCAACAAGCCGATCTGATCGCTGCTCCTCAAAGAATGCGATCAGCTCTTGATGAGTGGCTGGAACAGGCCTCCCCAGCAAGATGCATGGCCAGCGACGATCCGATTGCTCTCTGCAACAGCCTGAACGCACTCGGCGCAAACCAAAGAGCTGTGGTGCTTGCCAGTGGAGACCCACTCTGGTTCGGCATCGGCCGCATCCTGATCGAACGCCTGGGGCGCGAACATCTGCGCTTTCATCCAAGCCCCTCATCACTGCAGCTGGCCTTTGCCCGACTTGGCAGGCCCTGGCAGAACGCGGAATGGATCAGTCTCCATGGCCGTGAGACGGAACCACTGAGCCGCCGCTTGCAGCAGCGCCCCTCAGCACTGGCTGTACTCACCGATCCCGGCAGAGGTGGCGTCGAAGATGTGCGGCGGATCCTGCACAACAGCGGTTTGGAACCCGCATACGCACTTTGGCTGTGTGAATCACTGGGCCACCGTGACGAACGCGTCCGGCAACTCGAGCCGGATGATGTGATCCCGGCTGATCTCAATCCACTCAACCTGGTGGTGTTGACCGCGGAGCCACCTGCTGATCCGGTTGCGGAGGACCTTCCACTGTTTGGTCTTGATGACGGTCTTTATCTGCAACATCAGGACCGACCCGGTCTGATGACCAAGCGGGAAGTGAGGATCCAGCTGCTGGCCGATCTGCAACTACCGCGGGAGGGAGTGCTCTGGGATCTGGGCGCCGGCACCGGCAGCGTGGGGCTCGAGGCACTGCGGCTGAGGCCGCAACTGCAACTGTTCTCAGTGGAGCAACGCAGTGGCGGCGGCACCCTGATTCAGGCCAACGCGGCGCGCCTGGGTGTGAAGCCCGCTGCGGTCATTGAAGCCACTGCGCTGGAGGCTCTGCGGCAACTGCCAACACCCGACCGCGTGCTGCTGGGCGGAGGTGGTCGCCAGCGAGCTCAGTTGCTGCAGGCCGTGATCGATCGCATGAACCCGGATGGCGTTGTGGTGATTCCGATGGCCAATATCGAGGCACTGGCGGAACTGAGACCACTGCTGGAAAATGCCGGATGGTCAATCCAGATCAGTCAGCAACAGGCCTGCCGTGGTCAGCCTCTGGCAGCGGGCACACGGCTTTCACCGATGAATCCCGTGCTGATTCTCAGAGGCAGCAAAGCGCAACGCTGACCTGCAGAATCAAAGCCGTTCCGATCCCGATCGATGCCGGTTCAGAAGAACAAGCAGGTTTCACCACTGCGCCTGAAAATCACATTGCTGATCGCAGGATTCGGACCATTGCTGGCTATCGGACTGTTCCTGCAATCCAAGGGATTCTTCAGCTGAATCCGGCAAAACAGACTGGCTGCACGGGGTAAACGCAATCATCGCGTCGCATTCTGATTTGATCTGACTCGGCGTCTGACAAAACCAGGCAGGCTTCATGGCCCTGAACGCTGCCATTGGGCCATCTGAGCGAAAACGACCCAGATCAGGTGGAGTCCAAGGAAGCCCCGGGAGCTGGACGCCAGACAGCGACTCCTGGGGAGAACGATGCGTGATTGGAGAAAAAAGAACCAAGAACAACAAATTTGACTACCAATTGGTGGAAAGACTGAGCGACAGTGGATGTCTGTGGAGCAATCAGTCAGCCAAACCCTCTATTGATGGCGGACGTGCTGGGCATGAAGGTCCCTGATGACCAGCCAGATCTGAATGAGCCCAAAACACCCGATGAATAAGCGATGAGCCTGCACAACCTGCCCACAACCCTTACTCCTGCAGAGCACCACGCTTTGTCGAATGCGGTCACCTATTTACTGAAGGAACGCAAAAGACAACAAAGTGAGGCATTTTCGAAAGGGGAAAGGCTGCACACAGCTGATCAGAATCTGCTGGATGACTGCATCACAGCGTCTCTTTGGCTGGCTGCTCAGGATGAAAAGTTCTACCAGGAGTGGGCTGAACTGCCGGCTGGAAGTCACCTGAAAGAGGCCTACAGCGAGCAGGTCTGGAACTGGAGTGACCGTGACATGGCAGTGATTTCTGACGCTGATCCCATGCCGGAAGGGCTGAGGTTTCCGAAACCTGAATGATGAAGAGCTGACCACAACAGTCTCATCCTCTAGCCCTCAATCCATCCGTGATCAGCCCAGACACCGATCAGCGAGACCAGAAAGTCGGATTTGATCACTTCTACGGAACGAACCCTGGTCGATGTTGATCACGAACAGGAAGCCCATCAACCAATCGGCTGTATGCAGTTTCAAGCAATCGGGAATGCCATGCACTCAGGCAGCGGCAATCAGGCGAACGGACTGCGGAAGGGCTGGTGACAGAACAGGAGGATGGATGAATATGAGACATCCAGACAGCAAGACTGGTTACAAGAGAAGGCACAAGAGACACACACAAATCAGTAATTATCTACCGCCAGAATCGATGGCTTTGTATATGACAATATTGGAAACTTGATTTTTTCAGAATGTCTGTATTTACTTATAGTCTTTTGGCAGGTTTTTCACTATTTGCAGTTTCAGCCGCATTGTTTGCGCTGCCATGGATGGGCAACTGGCCGCAAAGCTGATCCGAAGCCAGTGTTGCTTCAAAATGCCAGAAAACAAACCCGTGACGAGCAGAAGGGATTCATTGGCAGATGCTGAAATGCTCGCCTTGAACGGAACATGCATGTGAAAACGGTCTTCACCACCGCAACATGCACCTGGTTGGCGCTGATCGCCTGCGCAGCGGAAAATTTCATCGATCGGTTTCTCTAATGCACGATGAAGCCAAAAACAACCAATCTCATTGATCTATCAATTCAACCAGTCTGACAATTGCGCATTTCCAACAGAAGTGACCACATCCAGACGATTCTACAGTGAATTCAGCTGTCCTCATTCTCAGTCATGAGCTTCTTTTCAAGCTCAAAACACTCAAACAGAGCAGCGGCATCTAACGCCTGTCTATTTTAAATAAAGCGGATTCTTCACTGCGACAACTGCTCAAGCTCACGACAATCAACATCCTCCTCTTCACAGCAAAAGGGTGAAACAAGTGAGATCATGGCAAGTCTTTTTATCCGAGACCGGCCTTGAGCAAGGGTTTCGCTCTCAGGATTCATCACACCTTCAAAGATCACACCAAGCAGCTGTGTCACCTGAAGCACCAAGCCTGCACGCAGACATTCCATCACCCGGAGCACTCGATCAATATGATGCCAACTGCAAACTGCTGATAGAACTCTTCAACGCGCGTAGCGATTAATCAGCAAAGTCATATTCGAGCTGTAAAGCCTTGGCAGCTTATTATCATGAATCAGGCCAACATCAATGGCTTTTTTATAAGCAGCAGCCTGCCTTCGGTAGCGATCTTCAAGTGATTGAACTTGTTTGAGGCAATACTTTGTTTTCCCGCCTCTTGATGCAGTTTCAAAATTGATCTCAAGATCAGAAGCGAGAGATGCCACATCTTTGAGCCAGGCCTCAAGACCAGCCTGACCGCCATGTTCAATGACATCCTTGAGGCGAAACCACTCCTCATTGGGTTTTGACCTGATCTGACCCATCAATCGCTGCAGATAACAGGAAATCATTTTTTACGCCTGCAATGATTTCAAACATAGCTGCACAAACCGACAGTGACCGTTCTGATGTCACAAGTGGAGACGATGGGCATCCATCAAGCGAAACAAAAGAAAGCACAGCTCAAAATTTATATCTGCAAAGCAACTTTTCCTCCTAAAGCAGCACCAACAGAAACAGTTCAGCAAAGTCAATCCGCCTGTTTTCAGGCGCAGTCAATCAAGACTGATTCGCTCAATCACCACCGCATGACCTGCACGAATGCGCAAGCGCTCAGCCTCACCGGCACCGATCTCGATCACACCATCAGCAAAGTCAGCGCGGCCATTGCCATCAGCATCAGCCCAATAGGAAGGGCAAGGCAATGCTCGACAGACGGGAACATTGGCGGCGATATCGAGCACCCTGCCATCACGCACAAAGACCATGTCCAGCGGAGCCAGCGTGTTGTGCATCCAGAACCGCATCGGCCTGGCGGGACGTGCTGGAAACCACATGCCGCGAAGGGGCGACAGGGCAGGGCGCTGCATCAATCCGAGCCGCTGCTCATCAGGCTGATCGGCCACTTCCAGATCAATACAGAGTGAAGGGGGATGCTCCAGGCACCAACGCGCTTCGATCGGCAGGATCTGGGGAGGCAGCGGTGGCTGATCCATCACTGAATTCCAGGACCCGGCATGCCGTCGTTAAGGCAGTAGCCACGCCCGCGAATCGTATGAATCAAGCGAGGTTCTCCGCCTTCCTCAAGTTTCTGGCGCAGGTAACGCACATACACCTCGATCACATTGCTGGAGGAACCCTGCTCATCCTTCCAGACATCCCGCAGGATTCGTTCACGGCTGACAACCCTGCCCCGATCCTCCAGCAGCAGCACCAGCAGCGCGTACTCCCTTGCGGTGAGAGCCAGCAATCGATTGCCACGAAGAACCTTTCGGCAGCTGATGTCCACACTGAGATCCGCGAGTTTCAGCAGGGGAGCTCGCAGATCCCTGCGCGATTGAATCGAGAGATGCAGGCGCAGACGCTGCAACAGATCACTCGGGGCACTGAGGGGGAACCAGAAATCATCGGCTCCGCAGGCGAACACCGACTCTCTGGCGGCGACGTTGTCTTCACTGACACCGATCAGAATCGGCATCGACCCGAAACGGGCTCGCAGCTCCGAAACCCGATCTCCCTGGTCCCCGGACAGGATCGCGGCGACAGGAGCCGACCCGGAGCCTGCGGACAACCTGCACTCCGCGTTGCCGGTCCACTCGATCGGTGCGTATCCCGAGGCCTTGAGGCGTTCAGCCAGCTCTGTCGCCTCAGATCCGACCAACAGCACAACCGCATTGGGAGTGGTCTCCGCCATGGAGCCTTGAAAGTTCGTCATGTGCGATCGGGCTTGGCCACGTGGGGCAGTCCCCAGCCCAGCTTGTTGCGAAGAACCTGGAAAAACTCATGGTCCCTGAGACGCACGAAGCGAACGGGATGGTCACTGCGCCGGATCAACACACGATCCTCCGGCCACACATAACAACCTGCGCAGCCATCCACCACCATCATCAGACGCTCTGGCGTGGCGGGAAACACGGTGACAGGCTCGGCATCACTGAACACCAGTGCCCTGGACGCCAGCGAGTGTGGAGCGATCGGCGTGAGCTGCAGCACGGGGCAATCGGGCGTGATCACAGGACCACCGGCACTGAGTGCATAGGCGGTGGAGCCAGTGGGAGTGGAGAGAATCACGCCATCTGCGGAGATGTCCACCGGAGCATGACGTCCGATGGCGATCTCGAAATGGCACATGCTGGTGAGCGGTTCGCGGTGCAGCGCCATTTCATTGAGAGACAGGGCCTCCCAGCGGCGCTGATCGCCGCGCATCACACTCACCACCAGATTGGCCCGCTCTTCGATGGTCCACTGCTCCGTGAGCACCTGCTCAAGGGCACGATCGAGATCATCGAGATAGGCCTCGGCCAGAAAACCGAGATGACCTGTGTTGATGGTGAGAATCGGCACTCCCACCGGAGCGGTCTGACGCGCTGCAGACAGCACCGTGCCATCGCCACCCAGCACGATCGCCAGCACCATGGAGTGATCGAATCCCTCCGGAACACAGGCGTTGTAACCCAGCATGCGCAGGTGCTGATCGGGATTGGCGAAACCAACCATCCCGCCCGAGCTGCTGGCGCGGATCACGTCGTGACCGACCCGTTCCAGACGCGACTGAATCGCGCCTGCCGTCTCAACCGCCAGCGGCTTGCCGTCATTGACGATCAGTCCAACCCGGGGCACCGATCGCAGCAGGCAACAGCCATCTCATCTTATGAGAGAGAACGTGATCCGGCCCTCAGATTTGAGGATGTTGATCTGCCGTCTCTGTCTTACATCGTTTGAAGGAGGCTTTGAAAAGACTCCCGGTGCTGCTAACCACAGAAATCATCGACCTGCAGCCATGCATTCTCAGCAAACCGGCAAGCTTGCATTGCTATCGGCGTCGATCGGCCTGGGTGTCGCATCCTGCTCCCTCGTTGGTGGTCCGGAACTCAAAGGCCAGGCCTCTCTGATGGGGAAACCTCTGCAGCAGGCCACTGTGAGCCTTTGGGAAAGTCGCGGCGGCGAACAGCCCAAGCGGCTGCAAACCGTGCGGACGGACGACAAGGGAGGGTTTCGAGTTTCTCTCAAGCAAGAACCCGGGCGGATTCATTACTTGATTGCACGGGGAGGCCTTGTCAATGGTGTGGAAGCAGACAGGCTTTCAATGCTCACCGTGCTGGATGAACAATCAAGCGACAGCATCAAGCTGAATGAGCTGACGACAATCGGATCGGTCTGGCCCAATGCCCAGCAACTTGATGGAGATCTTCTCAAGGGGAGCGCCACTGCTCTGACCATCGGGTCTTCGCAGGTGAAAAATCTGGTCAACCAAAACACAGGATCTTTCGGAGAGACACTGTTGAATGCAAGCAATCTGCTCAACTCCGAAACTGCAGCAAGAATCAATGTGCTTTCTAATCTGTTGGCATTGTGCGGAAGCAAAGTAAAAACAAATGATTGTGATCAGCTGCTGAAGCTGACTGATTCAGACGACACATTGGCGGCCATGACGTCAATCGCGCGTGAACCCTGGAGGAATGTCAAGGACCTCTATCAGCTCTTTGTGAAAAGCTATCCGATTGATCAAAGTTCTCAACTTCGCACTACAGCAACAAAGCCCTATCTTCTTTTCGAGCCAGAAAGTTTCGCACTCTCGCTTCGATTTGAAGGTGGCGGTGCTCTGGCGCTCGGCAAAGTGATGATTGACCACAAGGGCAATGCCTGGAGTGGTGCCAACTGGATGCCAGGCTCGCAATCGGGAGTGATCAACAACATTGGAGGCGGAGTCAGCCGTTTCGGGCCAGATGGCACAGCCATCTCTCCAGCGATCACCGGCTACAACGGACAAGGACTGAATGGCACCGGCTGGGGAACAGGCATTTCTGAAAAATACGCCTGGGTGGGAACATTCAACAATCGTGTCGGAGTTTTCTCACTTGAAAATGGTGAAGCATTAGGCCCAGCAACAATTGATCAACCTGTCGGCGAATTGCAAGGAATCGCTACTGCAAGAAATGGCGATGTGTGGATTGCCGACAACACAAGCAATCACATGATTCATTTCCCGGGTGGTGACTACACCGAAGGCAAAAGGATTTCGATTTCCGGGCTTAAGGGACCTTTTGGAGTCGCCGTGGATGATAAAAATCGTGTCTGGGTCAGCAGCAGTTTCAATAACAAGATCACGGTTTTTTCGGCCCAAGAGCCAGATCAAATCAATACAGTTGATGTCTATCTGGGTACTCGCGGAATCGCCGTGGATTCCACAGGCCATGTCTGGGTTGCGCAGCAGACGAATTCACCCCAGGGAGCACCCGGGCCTGGAGGAATCGTTCCACCGGGAATTTCCGCCAACTCACCACAACCTAAAACCATCATGCAGGAATTCACTGCAGGTGCGGAATATTACATCGACAATCCAACACTGACTCAAACGGGCTCCCTGGCAATCATCTCACCTGACGTAGAAGTTGTTCAAAACAATGTCGCTGAAGGCATCGCCTATATCCCATGGGGAGTTTCAATTGATGGAAATGACAATGTCTGGGTAGGCAATCTTTATGGACAAAGTCTCATTCACATCTGCGGAATGAAGCCTGAAAACTGCCCGGAAAACAAAACAACCGGGGATGTCATTCATAATTACCAGAGTGGAGTCATACAGATCACAACTGATGTGGTTGTCGATGACGCAGGCAATCTGTGGAGCGCCAACAACTGGTTCGATGGTCAAACCGTCATCAATGAGACTTATACAGGTCGAACCTCAACATTTCCTGGAGGCCAGGGTGTTGTTGTCACCTACGGGGTTGCCGCACCTGTACAGAGTCCGTTGATGGGACCAGTGCGCCGAGCCAACTGAGCATTCAGCGTCTGCTGGATCGCAGCAGCGAGACGATCAACCAGATGCCGAACACGGTC
>CAYWOE010000014.1:0-16702 GCA_964459855.1 uncultured Synechococcus sp.
GCTGCCTCTGTCTTGACAGGTGCTTCGGTCTTGGCGGGTGCATCGGAAGCTGCCTGCGGGGCTGGCTTCTCAGCGTTGTCGGGTTTGGCCGCTGCCTCTGTCTTGACAGGTGTTTCCGCCTTGGCGGGTGCATCGGAAGCTGCCTGCGGGGCTGGCTTCTCAGCGTTGTCGGCCTTGGCCTCTGCCTCCGTTTTGGCTGGCACTTCCTCCTGAGCCGAAACCTCAGCGCTGGCAGGAGTGTCTGGCTCGACAGACTTGTCCGGCTTGGCAGGGTTGTCAGAGGTTTCGCTCACCGGATGTCAATCGCTCGCGGGACTGTAGACAGCCCAGGGCACCCCTCACCAGCATCACCAATCTGAGGAGATCGGCTGATTCCAGTCATCAATGCCTGGCGATGAACTCTTCGCAGGTTGAGAGGCCACCTTCTCATTCAGATCAGACTGAGCAGGGTTTCCCTGAGGACCCCGACCTGTGCGGATCACCCTGAAAGGCACGGACACAGTCGGTGCAGGATCACGAACATCCCGTTCAGGCCATGGCATGGCCGCTGCTGTGGATGCGGCATGGTGCTGCTCCTGCTCAAAGGTTTCGTCCTTCCAGGAAAAAGGACGCCGAACCTCACGTTGAAGCGTTTGCTGAGCAGCTGATGAACCTGCTGCAAGAACCCCCCCGGAACCGAGCACCGCACCGGTTGTTGAAGCAACTGCCATCCAGATTCCGATGGGTAGTGTCGGGAGCTCCCAGGTGAGAATGCGCAAACTCCCGGCTTTCCCAAGGTTGAGTCCACCGACGAGCAGCGTCAGTAACAGTGGTGAAAGACAGGGGATCAGCAGCAGACGTTGTAAGGGCGTCATCTCCGGGGGCCCTCCCAGCGTTTTTGATCAGTGAGGGATTCTCCGAGCGAATCAAAGAGACGCATCACCAGAAAGTCGAGGATGTCGTCGATGCTTTCGGGCTGTGTGTACCAGGCAGGAATTGGAGGAGCAATGCGAGCACCCGCCTCAGCGAGAGTTGTGAGGTTGCGCAGATGCAGAAGATTCCAGGGCATCTCCCGTGGAGCAATCACAAGAGGTCGATTTTCCTTGAGGTGAACATCGGCACATCGTTCCAGCAGGTCTCCGGCAAGCCCTGCCGCCAGGCGACCAACGGTGCCCATGGAGCAGGGGACGACAACCATTCCCTTGGTGGGGACACTTCCACTGGCCACCACAGCGGATTGATCATCCCAGCGATGACAGACGAGTTGTCCGTCGCTGACTCCGAGACGTTCACGCCAGAAACGTTCCTGGAGTTTTGGGTCGACTGGCACTGAAATCGAGCGCTCGGCACGCCAGACACCATGCGCTCCACGACTCAGAATCAGGTGCACGCTGAGATCGCGGCGCAGCATCCACTGCAGTGTGCGTTCAGCCAGCTGTTGCGCCGAGGCACCGCTGACACCGATCACATAGGGAGTCATTCGACGCTCACAGCGACAGTCGCGGGGTCGTCCGACACAGGAATGCTGGAGGGAACCACTTCGAGATCGATCTGATTCCTCAGCACATCGACCTTGAGAACTTTCACTTCGACGGTGTCGCCAAGTTGATAGACACGTCTGCTGCGTCGGCCAACGAGTCGATTCTGTCTGGAACGGTATTCATACCAGTCATCATTCAGTGAGCTGACATGAACGAGACCTTCAACCATCGAGGGTTCGATCTCAACGAAAAAGCCGTAGCTCTGAACTCCGCTGATCGTTCCCGTCTGCTGCTGATCGAGCATCGGCTCCGCACTGCGTGCCTTGGTCATCGCCAGCACATCCTTCTTGAGCTCCTCAACCTGGCGGCGACGAGCATTCAAGCGCTGCACGGTTCTCTCGCGAACCATGTCGACGATTTTCTGTTCCTGTGAAGCTGTGAACAGGGGCCAGTTCAGCGAGTCGGCCACTCCCTTCTCTCCCAGCTTCACTTTGGTTTTGTGTCGAACAGTGGGGCGATCCTTTCCCTCATTCAGCAGCAGGCAAAGAATCTGCTGATTGATGACATCAGCCTGGTGCAGTGTTGGGCAGCACCAGGGTGCACCAGGATTGAGCGCTGCACTCGCGGTGATCTCGGAATCGGCAGTGTTCTGATCTACAGCTTCAATCTGATCCGCTTGCGACGCATTGGCAGCATCCTCAGACGACCTGGCCTCTCTGTTGGCGATGTTGTCTGAAAGTCTGTAGAAGCTCTCTGGCAACGCCTGCTTCAGTTGAAGATTCAGAACATGACTCGAATCGCTGTTGGACAGCGCCAGAGCAAGCTCGGCTGGCGAGGGCACTCCGTCCTCATCCAGTTCGAGAGGAACCTCAAGGGCGACAGCTGCTTTCGCAACGTCATTGAGGGAGGATTCATCGGCCGCTGGTGCATCGAGAACAATTGCCGGTAAACCGAGTGCACGGCTGTGTTCCTCCCAGACGCGATGGGCATGGCGGAGGAGAACGGAGAGAATCGAATTCGGGCAGCTGAGGTCAAGTGGCGTCGACCAGATGCGGCCATCGCCATCAGCTGGCACAGGGTTGAGATCCCCGAGATCCTCAGCCTGAGCCCGTTTCAGATCGAGTTCAATCCGACCTTGCGACTTCTCAATGTCATCAAGTTGTTTGGCGCAGAAATGAAGTGTTTCCAGCTGGCCGATCTGGTCTTTGATCGGCTTCAGAGCCGCCGGAACAGCCCTCGACTTCGGTTTTCGTGATGCCAGAGCCTGCAGAGCCGCGGCATTCACTTCTGCAACGGGACGAACCCGGCTCAGGCAGAACTCCCAGTCGCGCCATTCACCATCAGGCCCGATATCCAGCCGAAGTGACACGGCGTCCTGATCCTGGCCAACCGAGAAGGCGCTCGCCTTGGCAAGTGCAGGGCTCAGCAACGGAAGCCAGTGCCCTCCAAGACAGAGACTTTCCGACTGGCCGAGCAACCACTGGTCAAAGCTGTTTCCGGGACTCAGGCGTTCCGCCACTGCTGGGGTGTGGATCCACAGACGGGAGCCACCTTCATGGGGCACGACATGAACAACCGGAAGTGCTGGAGCATTCTCAGCACTCCATCCATTGAGGATGAGTGCGGGTTGTGAGGTCAGGTCCTCACGTTTCTTGGTTGATGGTGATTTGAAGCTTGCACGCGGCGGCGACTGCCGCTGATGAAGATTGGCTTTCGTCAGCAACAGTTCACGATCAGCCTCTGAACCACCATCGAGTGGAAGGGATCGCGCAACATGGCCTTGCGCAGGGAACTGAGCGACTGGGTAGCGATCCAGCACGACTTCGGCAACGGCCATGCCGAGGGGTTTGTCGGCGTGGCTGGCATCGTCTTCCGACAGTTCGATCGACGCCAGCAAACGGTCATCGAGGGGGATGGCAACAACGCGATCGTCCTGCTTTTCCACCGAAGCGAGCAGACTGGTGGTGGAGCGTTCAAGAATGCACTGAACACCCCCTTCCGGTGACCGGCGTCGACCGCCCTCCCTGGTCAGCCTGACAAGGACACGGTCGCCGTTCCAGGCGTGATTGAGCTGATGATCACGGATGTAGATGTCATCACCGCCGTCATCACGAATGGCAAAACAGAATCCTTTGCTGCTGCAGCGAAGCCGCGCCTCGACCAGATCGTCGGCTGCACCTCTGCTGATGACTCCATCACTGTCGCGATCAAGGATTCCAAGACGTTTCAGGCCCTGAATGGCGAGCTCGAGAGACTGTTTCTCGGAGCGGTTGGTCAGCCGCAGAATCTTTTCCAGTCTGGCGGTCTCGAGGTTGCCCTCATCAGGCACCTGATCGAGCAGGTCAGCGACCGTGAATTTCATCGGAGCGATGTGCAGTGACCGGCCTTCAGGACCGGGAGGGATCATCTCGGGTGCGCGTGCAGCGGAGGACCGCGCTGACCGTTGATATTTCAATCTTAGGAGTCCCTGGCTTCCAAGGGATTCAGTCGTCGATCGATGCTGCGGACTCGGTTCCGCTGAGAAGAGGCCAGAGAAGTTTCAGACCGATCGCCAGGAATCCGAGTGATGCCAGCAGTTGCAACCAGGCGGCAGGAACAACGGTTGTCAGTGAACCTCCTGCGATGGCACCGATCAGGCTCGCCAGCACAAGCGCAGCGGATGAGCCGATGAACACAGCCAGCGGTCGGTTTGATGTGCCGCTGATCGCCACCGTTGCCAGCTGAGTCTTGTCACCCAGCTCCGCCAGGAAAACCGTGGCAAATATGGAGAGAAGCAGGGGGAGATTCATGGAGAGGAAATGTTCAGAAGCAGAGCGTTCAAGCGTTGCGTCAGACAGGGTTGGTCTTGATCAACGATTGCAATGCCTGAGAGCCAAGCCAGATCCCGAGGCCAAGCATCAGAAGACCGGCCATCTGCTTGAGACGCTGAGGTTGCATCACGGTTGAGAGCCATCGTCCGACCAGCACCCCGACCAGGCTGGAACAGATCAATGCCAGTGCGGCACCCCCGAACACCAGCCATGGCTGACCCGATTGCGCCGAGAGCAGAAGCGTTGCGAGCTGGGTTTTGTCACCAAGTTCGGCCAGAAAAACAGTGGTGAAGGTTGTGAGGAGGACAGCAGCGAAACCAGGACGTTGTGTGGTGCCGGAATCTGTCATCACAGGTGGTCCGTGGTGCGGATCAGACGTTCGAACTTACGCAGTTCCCTGCTGCGACCGCCATGAACCGATCGGATCTGTTGCCGGCAGCATGAGATCGCGAACGGATCGGCCTGTTCAGGTTTGATGTCGAACAGGCTGCAGAGGCTGCTGACGCGACAGAAATCCGGACGCGAGTCATAGATGCGACATCGCCTTGATCCACTGTCGAAATGAATGCACCAGCCGTCGGCCCCAACCATTGACAGGTACTCACGACGCTGACTCGGATCAAGTGCCTCGACCGCTTCGGGACGTTCATCGGGCGCCAGTCGACAGCAGGCACCACACTGATCCATGCAGGACCAGCGCTGCCCCCTGCGTGTCAATGGTCTGCCTCGCAGTTCGCTTCTGCTGACTGCGGCTGTGACAAGCCGTCACAGAGGTTCCGCTCGTTCCGGTCGGGGAGGGAGAAAGCCTCGTAGCCTGGGTGAGGCAACATGCCGCTCATCTGCTTTCGTTCCATGGGTCTTGATTTCCACCTGATCGCCAATTTCGCGGCACTGGCCCTGATCACTCTGGCCGGCCCCGCTGTCATCTTCATTCTCTTCTACCGCCGCGGTGCGCTCTGAAGCTTGCTGAGCCCGTGATACACCGGATCTCTGCAGACCAGGCGTCCGGTGTAGGCAGCCAGTACTGAAACGAGAACCACACCGGCAAACAGCTGCTGATCTCCTGCGAGGCGCCAGGAGAACACAATCGAGACGAGCGGCAGCTGAGTGGCCCCGGAGAGTCCGGCGGCCAGCCCGAGTCCGATTCCAACCTGCGAGCTGATTCCCACCACGGCACAGATCGTGTAGCCGAGGACGGCACCGAACGTCAGTGAGGGATCGATCAGTCCACCAGGAACTCCGGGACTCAGTGCAAGCATTGGTCCCACAACCCGGACCAGTGTGATCCAGATGCTGGTGAGTCCTGTGATCAGATCCTGATCATTGCCCAGTGCATTGGGCATTCCCTCCTCGATCAGCTGTCTTACGAGCGCTTCGCCGTCCGAAGTGGATGTTCCCCAGCTGAGCAGTGCAAGAACGGTCAGCCCTCCTCCGAGACAGAGACCGGTTTGCAGAGGCCGGCTTCTGACAAGGGGCGTGAGCCTGCCTGTGAGCCAGACCAGTCCCTTGTTGAACAAGCCTCCGACGAATCCACAGACGATTCCGATCGGAAAGGCCATCATCAGCTGTTCCGATTCCGGCAGAGCGATGTTGAGCACACCGAGCCCAAACATCGGTTCTCCTCCGAAGTTGGAGAAACCTGCAGCCGCAACACTGATCACCAGCGCAGGCCAGATGGTCACAATCGAGTAATCGGCAGTGAGCTCCTCGAGCATGAACACCGCTCCGAGCAAGGGCGTGTTGAAACCTCCGGCAAGTCCGGCTCCGCCGCCAATGGCAACGATCTGCCGTTCATTGAGAGAGGGGAGCCAGTCGCGGAATCGCCGGTGACAGGCTCGTGCCACCGCTGCACCGAACTGAACGACAGGACCCTCCCGGCCGAGAGGAAGCATGGCCACGGTTGCGATAGACCAGAGCACACCTCGCTGAACGGTGCCTGGGGCTGCCATCGCCTTTGGCAGTTTGGATGGGTCCTCCAGACCGTTCATTGTTGACGGAATGCCCGAGCCAGCTCCCGCATGCCAAGGACCACGCTGGAGAAGCAGCAGGATCGGCATCACCACCAGCGGCATGAACGCCACAATCAGGCCCTTCAAGGTCCACTGTTCCGTGGCAGTGGTCGGCAACAGGGCGTACAGCTGATCCTGAACCCGATCCACAAGGTTCAGAGGCAGACAGGCCAGCCCGATCAGCACACCCACCAGAACAAGCCCGATGAAGTGGCGGGCAACCCCTTGCAGTCGACTCTGGGACGGAAGCGTTCCCGGAATCAGAACTGATTCGTGGCGGCTATCCGGACTCATGGGCGCAATCCAAGGCCGACACAGGCCTCCTGGAGTAAGGCTGCAACATAAGGATGCTCCGCACGCCTGTCGTCGCTCTCCAGCACTCCAGCGTCATTGACACGACTCAGCAGCGACTCGCCATCTGGATTGATCAGCTCAAGGCTCTCGCTGTTCAGGCGCTGGACGCGATAGCTGCCAGTCGATCGACGCAGCTCCATCGTCTCAAGGTGAGGGCGGAGAGCCTTGATTTCCAGTTGGAATCGCGTTTCACCGCGCCAGTGATTCTGCGTGACCGTGTAGGCCACATCGATCATCTGGCTGAGCACGGCTTGCTCAGGCCAGCGCCAGACAATGGCCTGACGCTCCACGCCGTTCTGCTCGAGCTTCAGTCTCAGATGCCCCCCTCGCAGAAACTGCTGATGACTGATCCGGCAACCACGCGACCAGAACAGTGGCTTCGGATGACCAGCCCCGAACGGTTCGAGTTTCTGCAGGTCATGCCAGAACGCATGATCGATCTGATCAAGTTGCAACAGTGCTTCCGGCTGCACCAGCAGATCCGCACCTCTTGTTTCAAGCCAATCAGTGGCCAGGACGTTGAGTGCTTGATGAAGTGCACTGACCTCAGTGATCTGAACGGTGAAACCACCGGCGGCGGGATGTCCACCATGCCGATCCAGCAGTGCGCTGCACTTCTGCAGCGCACGATCAACTGCAAAACCTTCCGGTGCGCGGACTGAGGCTCGCATCCTGCCATCACCATCACTGGCCAGAAGTGCCGCCGGCCGTTGATAACGCTCGACAAGACGGGCGGCAACAATGCCGATCACACCGTGGTGCCAGTGACCCTGAGCCAGGAGAAGAAACGGTGGCAGCGGTGAGGGATCGCTCTCGAGCAATGCGACAGCTTCCGCCTCGATCGCATCGCAGAGCTCACGACGCTGCCGGTTGAGTGAGTCGCACTGACGTCCGAGTTCGAAGGCTCGACCGGGATCATCAGCCGTGAGCAGATCCACCACCAGCGAGGGTTCGCCGATGCGTCCAACAGCGTTGATTCTCGGAGCCAGCTGAAAACCGATGTCATCGGCACGCAGTGGCCGATCGCCAAGACCGGCCAGTTGCTGCAGCGCCTGCACGCCAGGACAGCTGCTGCGATGCAGATGACCGAGGCCTTCCCGCAGCAGTGTTCGATTGGCACCGGTCAGTGGGGCCATATCGGCAACAGTTCCGATACAGAAAAGATCTCTTGCGGTGGAGATCGACTCGGGTCTGTTCAACTCCGCGGCCAGGGCTCTGGCGAGTACATAGGCCAGTCCCACTCCGGCCAGTGAGTCATAGGGGGAGTTGTCCGGAGTCGTCGCTGGATGAATCAGAGCCAGTGCCTTGGGCCGAGCGGCAGGCAGGGTGTGGTGATCGGTGAGAATCACTTCAACACCAAGTTCGGAAGCCTTTTCCAGTGCTTCGTGGGCCGCGACTCCGTTGTCGACCGTCACAAGAAGACGCACACCCTCTGAATGAAGCTGCTCAACCATGCCGATGTTGAGACCGTAACCATCGTCCATACGGCTGGGGATCGCCGCCTGAGGACAGGCACCCATGGCCTCAAAGGCACGCATCAACAGGGCGGTGCTGGTCATGCCATCAGCGTCGTAGTCCCCGCAGATCGCCACAGGTTCCTGCTCAAGACAGGCCTTTTTCAATCTTTTCAGAGCTGTTTCCAGTTCAGGGAAGTGCCGATCTGGAGCAGGCAGCGGCTGTTCACTGAGCAACGACTCCACCTGCTCGGCACTGCACAGTCCGCGCCGGAAAAGCATTGCCTTCAGAGGCAGTGGAAGATCCACTGTGGGCAGGGGATCACCATCGATGGGTTGTGGGAGTCGCCACTGTTGAACCTGGGCTCCCAAAGCCATGCCGAAACAATGAATGGCTGCATTGTGCGCCCTCATCGCTGCAAAAGCGATCGATCAAGCTGGAGACCTGTCGTTTGTCCCCGATGACTCGTTTGCAGGCTGTTTTCTGGGATGTGGATGGAACGCTTGCTGATACCGAACTGACAGGTCACCGGATCGCTTTCAACAACGCCTTCCAGGACTGCGGACTCTGCTGGCACTGGGATGAACAGACCTACGGCGAACTTCTGAGTATTCCCGGTGGACGGCAGCGCGTTCAGAATTACGCAGCACGTCAGGGATTGTTGCCTGATGCCACACTTCTGGATCAGCTTCGGCTGTCGAAACAACGGCACTATCTGAAGATCGTGTCCTCCGGGGCTGTGACGTTGCGTCCCGGTGTGAAACGGCTGCTCAGGGAACTTGACAGGGCGGACGTTCAGCAGTGGATCGTCACCAGCAGTGGCAAAGCTTCCGTGGAGGCACTGCTGCAGTCGTTGCCGGCTGAACTGAACGGAATTTTTCGCGGAATGGTGACGTCCGATGCGGTGGACAGACACAAACCACATCCTGATCCCTACCAACTGGCGCTGAATCGAAGCGGGGCCGATCCAGAGGCGGTTGTGGTGCTCGAGGATTCCAGTCCAGGGCTGAAGTCTGCGCGAGCTGCCGGTCTTCGCTGCCTGTTGACGCCATCACCCTGGGACCGCGATCTCGAACAGTGCCGCCATCACGCCCATGCCGTGATGGACCACCTCGGTGAAGCTGATCAGCAGTCGGTGATATTTGCCGGCCCCCCTTGTGCTGCGGGATGGATCACGCTGGAGTACCTGGAACTGCTGCTTTCGGTTCCCTTGCGATGACGCTTCAGGCCACGCGCTATGAGCAGTTGCAGCGCAGGATCGGTTTACACATGAACCAGGCGCTGGTCGGTCCGTGGAGACGACGCAGTGTCGGCGTTCTCGCCCTGTTGTTCGGTTTCATCATCGGCAGCAACGTGACCATGATCTGGTACCAGAAATCAGGTCAGAACCGTCCTGTTGCGGTGCTGGTCATGGTGATCATTCTCGAGGTGATCGTGCGTTTCCGCAGCAAGGTTCGTCCTGGACCATGGCCGATTTCGTGGCTCGCACTCGACAATTTTCGTATCGGCACGGTGTATGCCGTGGTGCTCGAGGCTTTCAAGCTTGGATCCTGAGCGCCAAAGCCAATCGATTCAGGAGCGGATGCCGCAGGGGTTGATCCCGCTGCTGGCAAGCCTCGGCTGGAACTCCTTCGATGACTGGTGGAATCGATGGGAGAGAGAAGGCGGCCTGGATCTCGCCAGAAATCAATGGAACGTGCCCGTTGATGATGACTGGATCACCTTTGTGGCTCTGCCTCTGCTCAGCCGTGTTGAAAGGGCTCTGCAAGGCGATCAGCAGGTCGTGCTGGGTGTGAGTGCCCTGCCTGGCTGTGGAAAGTCAACGCTTTGCAGCTGGATCAAAGCAGCATCGGAGCGACTGGGTTGGCCGGTGGAGCATCTCTCCCTCGACGACTACTACTGGCCTTCGAAACAACTGGAGGAAAGTATGCGTGGCAACCCCTGGTTTGTTCCCAGGGCACTTCCAGGAAGTCATGACATCGATGAGCTGATTCGGTCGTTTCTGAGCTGGCGAGAGGGTGGCAGCCTCAGAGCACCACGATTCGACAAATCGCTGCGCAATGGACGCGGTGATCGCAGCGGAGTCAGCGATTCATATCCGAGTGTTGTGCTGATGGAGGGCTGGTTTCTCGGGGCAACACCACGTCCCTCGATTGAAAAGGAAGTGCTTGACGCTCTCTCGGAGCAAGAGCTCATCTGGCGATCACGAAGCATCGCGCTGCTGCGTGATTATCAGGGCATCTGGTCTCTCCTCGATGATTTATGGCATCTGCGCGCGATTCAGAATCATCAGTCCTCGCGCTGGAAGCAGGAACAGCTGATCACGCTGGAGCAGCGGAGTGGAATCGGCTACAGCGATCGAAATCTGTCCGACTTCAACCGCATGGTGCTGGCGGCGCTTCCTCCCAGCTGGTTGCAGCAACTGTCGACCAGCAGTGTGGTGATGGATCTCACGGAATCACGCCAAGTCCGTGAGATTCATCTGATGAGATCTCAGCTTTCAGCCTCGTCGTCTTCAGCAACGGGATAAACGAACCCCTGGGCGCGACCACTCAGCACGGACTTGCCGATGGACAGAGCACGCTGAGCTGCGGTTGCAGCCTTGCCTTTCCAGACAGCATGTCGCTGGTTGCGCTTGCTTTTCGAGGTTTTCTTCTTCGGGACGGCCATCGCGGGCGTTTCGCTGCCAAACAGCCATGATCCACTTCGAAGAGGCCACTCGTCAAATCGCTAGTCTTTGTCCAACGCATCAGCGGTGTGAGCCCAGAGCAGCCGACCCAGTCAGAACCAGGAACTCCAGCGCCGAAGACCAAGCCTGAGGACCAGTCGGGAATCCCGTTTTCCCTGTTCCGAAAAGAGCCGGAAGTCAGTTACAGCGAGCTTCTGAAGGAGATTTCATCGGGTTCTGTCAAGGAACTGGTGCTGGTGCCGGGTCGGCGTCAGGTCGTTGTGACCTATTCGGATGGGCGCAGGGTCACCGTTCCCGTGCTGGCGAATGACCAGCAGATTCTCAGAGTCGCTGAGGCATCAGGCACGCCTCTCAATGTGAAGGATGTCCGCCAGGAGCAGGCCATGGCCGGTCTTGCCGGCAACCTCGCCCTGGTTGTTCTGATCGTTGTCGGCCTGTCACTGCTGTTGCGGCGGTCGGCACAGGCCGCCAACAGGGCGATGGGGTTCGGACGAAGTCAGGCCAGAACAAGTCCGGAGGATGAAATCACGGTCCGCTTCGAGGATGTGGCCGGGATCGGGGAAGCCAAGGAAGAGTTGCAGGAGGTGGTCACCTTTCTGAAACAGCCTGAGACCTTCATCAAATTAGGTGCCCGGATCCCTCGTGGTGTTCTGTTGGTCGGTCCTCCTGGTACTGGAAAAACGCTTCTCGCCAAGGCGATTGCCGGTGAAGCAGGGGTTCCCTTTTTTTCAATCGCTGCCTCGGAATTCGTTGAGCTCTTCGTGGGGGTCGGTGCCAGCAGGGTGAGAGATCTGTTCCGAAAAGCCAAGGACAAGTCCCCCTGCATCGTGTTCATCGATGAGATTGATGCGGTTGGTCGGCAGCGCGGTGCCGGGATCGGCGGGGGCAATGACGAACGTGAGCAGACCCTGAATCAGTTGCTCACTGAAATGGATGGTTTTGCCGACAACTCCGGGGTGATTCTTCTGGCGGCAACGAATCGGCCCGATGTTCTGGACACCGCCCTGATGCGTCCTGGGCGATTTGATCGGCGTATTCAGGTTGGTCTGCCTGATCGCCGCGGTCGTGAATCCATTCTCTCCGTGCATGCCAGAACGCGGCCCCTCGCCGAAGAGGTCTCTCTTGCTGAATGGGCGAGCAGAACGCCTGGATTTTCAGGAGCGGATCTGGCGAACCTTCTCAATGAGGCCGCCATTCTCACTGCCCGTCACGAAGAGGCATGCCTCGGCAACAGGGAGCTTGAGGAGGCTCTGGAACGGATCACCATGGGGCTGACCGCCGCACCGCTCCAGGACTGCGCCAAGAAACGCCTGATTGCCTATCACGAAATCGGCCATGCACTGGTTGCCGCACTCACCCCCCATGCCGATCCGGTTGACAAGGTCACTCTTCTGCCGCGCAGTGGTGGTGTGGGCGGTTTCACCCGTTTTTTCCCTGACGAGGAAATCATCGACTCGGGTCTGGTGACCCGTGCCTATCTGAGAGCACGTCTGGTCATGGCATTGGGCGGACGTGCAGCGGAAATGGTCGTGTTCGGAGATTCCGAGATCACTCAGGGAGCCAGTGGTGATCTGCAGATGGTTTCGCAGCTAGCGCGGGAGATGGTGACGCGTTTCGGGTTCTCCGATCTTGGTCCTGTTGCCCTTGAAGGTCAGGATCAGGAAGTCTTTCTCGGCCGTGATCTGGTCAACACCAGGCAGTCGTATGCAGAAAGCACCGGTCGAGAGATCGATCGTCGCGTCAGGGCCCTGGCTCAGGAAGCCCTGCAGCAGGCCATCGATCTTCTCGAGCCCAGACGTCAGCTCATGGACCTTCTGGTTGAGGCTTTGATCGAGGAGGAAACGCTTCAGTCAGATCGCTTTCATGCTCTCGCAGGGATCGACGTGCCCTCCAGGAGCTCTAGCCTGGATCAGTTGCCTGCCGGGGCTTGAGCCTGCTCAAACGGGGCCTTCCCTCACTTTGCCGTCCTTCGGCAGCCTGGTTGCTGCTGATCATTCCTGGCTTCTGGCTGTTCGCCAGGCTTCAGGTTGAGTGGTCATGGTTTGCCCAGTTCGGGCACCAGGGGATCTACGCCCAACGCCTTGGTTTTCAGTTTCTCGGAGCTGCAGCGGCAGTGTTGATGGTGCTGGTCAGCGCCTGGTGGAGACAGCGTTGGATGCGGGCTTATGTGCCGACCCCCCGCGGTGAGTTACCGGCTTTGCGTGGCGGTGTCTATTCCCTCTCCCTGCTGAGCTGCCTGACGATTCTGCTGAGCGTTCTGGGGATCACCACACGACTGGCTTGGCTGGCTTGGAAAGAGCCGTTTCTGCTGGCCCACTGGTGGAGTGTTCCCTTTCAGCCGGAATGGAGTGTTCTGATCATCAGCATTCTGCTGATCCTGCTGATCACGCATGGGCTTGGTCGAAGACGGCGCATCAACCTGGCGTTCCTGTACGGAAGCCTCTGTATCTGTGCAGTGGCGGGTCGCAGCTGGTCGGTCTGGGCACTGGCGATGGCGATTCCTGATTCGGGAACGATCGATCCACTGCTGGGAGCAGATCTCAGTTTCGGACTCGGTCGCTTTTCAGCGGTGGCTCTTGCCCTGGAACTTGTGCTGCTCCAGATTCTGCTGACGCTGAGCACATCCGCCTGGAGTCGACTGACCCGCTCACCCTGTCTGAGTGACTGGGGATTTCCTGGCTGGAATGCTCAGGAACGCGCCCTGCTGCGTCCTGTGCTGGCTGTTCTTCTGCTGGTTCTGGCCGCACTCACCTGGCTGGTTCGACATCAACTGCTCTGGACCCAGAGCGGGCTGGTTGCCGGAGCCGGTTGGCTCGATGTTCATCTGAGGCTGCCGCTGCGTCAGTGGATTGCTTTTCTGCTGGTTCTGATGGCGGCAACCTTCCTGCCCTGGCCGGCCGTTGCGATCCGTCGTCGTCGACAACTGAGAACAGCGATGTTCTCAGTTGCTGTGATGGCAGTTCTGGCCGAACTTCTGCTGGCGCCGGTCGTTCAGTGGATGGTGGTCCGCCCCCGAGAACTTCAGCTGGAAACTCCTTACCTCAGCCGATCCATCACATCGACACGTCGGGCCTATCAGCTGGATTCCATCAAGGCCCGTGGCATCACTCCAACCCGAGAAATCACGGAGAACGATCTGATCAAGGGTGCCAGCACCCTTCAGAACATCAGGCTTTGGGACAGCCAGCCGATGCTGGCCTCCAACAGACAGCTGCAGCAACTGAGGGTTTACTACCAGTTCGCGAATGCCTCCGTTGACCGGTATCCACTGAATGCAGACAGTGATGAGAACCAACAGGTAAT
The DNA here is from genome assembly GCA_964459855.1 of uncultured Synechococcus sp. GTDB lineage: Bacteria > Cyanobacteriota > Cyanobacteriia > PCC-6307 > Cyanobiaceae > Synechococcus_C. Next base: position 14,081 of record CAYWOE010000014.1, read on the forward strand.
CATTGCTGCCCGTGAATTGGATCAGGCAGCCCTCCCTGAACGATCACGGACCTGGCAGAACCGACACTTTGTGTTCACTCATGGATTCGGTTTCACACTCAATCCGGTCAACACACGTGAACCCGACGGTCTTCCTGCTTATTTCATCAGCGATCTTGGCCAGTCCACAAGTATTCAAGGAAATAAATCACTGGGAATCACAAAAACTGATGTTGAACGTGAAGTTCCCATTGGTCGAGCAGCTCTTTATTTTGGTGCGCTTCCTTCTCCTTATGCGGTGGCACCGACAAAGATCGAGGAATTTGATTACCCGGAGGGTGATGATAACACCTACAACCATTATTCCGGCTCAGCGGGTGTTCCCCTTGAACATCTTTGGCAGAGGATCACAGCAGCCACATATCTCTCGGATCCTCGTTTTCTGAACACCGGCGCACTCACTGATAAATCAAGACTGCTTCTGCGCAGAGATGTCAAAGAAAGAGTGAAAACTCTTGCACCATTTCTCAATCTGATGGGTGACCCTTATCTTGTCTCCGTTCCCATTGATGATGCCCCAAGTGGATATCAACAGGGTCAACATCAATACTGGATTGTTGAAGGGTTCACAACCTCGAGAACTGTTCCTTATGCGGCAACTCTCCCTGATGGTCGTCCACTGCGCTATGTCCGTAATTCGGTGAAGGCGGTTGTTGATGCATATAACGGAAAGGTTCATCTTTATATCAACGAACCCGACGATCCGCTCATTCAGGCGTGGTCGACGGTTTTCCCTTCACTCTTCGAACCCCTCGAGGTAATGCCCACCAGCCTGAGACGCCACCTGATGGTGCCGCAGGCACAGTTTGAATTGCAGGTACAACAACTGCTGCGATATCACGTCACCAATCCTCGAATCTTTTACAGCGGTGACGATGTCTGGCAGGTCCCGATGGAGTTATACGGTGAAAAACAGATTCCCGTTGCTCCATATCACATCACAGCCCAGGTCAAGCCAAGTCAGACCTCCGAATTTCTGCTGCTGCAACCTCTGACCCCATTGGCACGACCGAATCTCTCGGCCTGGCTGGCGGCCCGCAGTGATGGTGAACACTACGGGGAACTGATTTTGCTGCGTTTCCCCAGTGATGTTCCAATTTTCGGCCCTGAACAGGTTCAGGCCTTGATCAATCAAAATCCTGACATCAGTCAGCAATTCACTTTATGGAACCGTGCAGGATCGCAGGTTGTGCAGGGAAACCTGCTTGTTGTTCCTGTTGGGGATTCGCTTCTCTACGTTGAGCCGATTTATTTGAAGGCGCAGCAGGGTGGCCTCCCCACATTGACAAGAATTGTGGTCAGCGATGGGCGTCGTGTGGCAATGGCAGCTGATCTTGATGCTGCACTGAAGGAGCTTCTCGACCGACGAAAACAGGAGAGCAACGAGAGGCCATAAAAAAAGTCCGCCGTTGGCGGACTCTTGAAATCTGGACTGGGCTCGGATCAGTTGATCGCAGCGAAGAATTCCTTGCTGCCAACAGGATCGGGCTTCATGGTCTTTTCACCTGGAGTCCAGTTTGCGGGACAGACTTCGTCAGGATTGGACTGAACGTACTGGAAGGCTTGAAGGACTCGCAGAGTTTCATCAACGTTGCGACCGACTGGGAGATTGTTGATGGTTGAGTGCATGATCACACCCTCAGGATCGATGATGAACAACCCGCGCAGCGCAACACCCTCGGCTTCATCGAGAACGTTGTAAGCCGTGGAGATCTCCTTTTTCAGATCGGCAACGAGTGGATAATTGATATCACCGAGACCACCCTGATTACGAGGACTCTGGATCCAGGCGAGGTGACTGAACTGGCTGTCTACAGAAACGCCCAACACTTCGGTGTTCTTACTCGAGAAGTCAGCGTAGCGATCACTGAATGCGGTGATCTCAGTTGGACAAACGAACGTGAAATCGAGCGGGTAGAAGAACAAGACCACGTATTTGCCGCGGTACTGCGAGAGTGTGATCTCCTTGAACTCCTGATCGACCACTGCGGTTGCAGTGAAATCGGGGGCCTGTTGGCCCACGCGCAGCGAAGACATGATGGTGGTGCGAGGATTGGCAAGGAAGTGAACAGTCCTAGGTCGTAGTCGTTCCGACTTCCAGTTGCTCGGGTCAAGTTATCACGTCTGACCCAAAGACTGCGGCATCACTGAGTTGCCGGCCTTCGGAGGCAGGCACTTATCATCAACCAATGATTCATTCATCGATGCGCTGGGATCCAGCACTTCTCAGAAAATTCAGCAGCACCGGTCACTTCCGGCTGCTCAATCAGGTTCGCAGTGAGCTTTGCAGCCAACCTCTGGAACGAGATCCAAAAACAAGAGCTTTGTTGCTCAAGGCCCGGCCGCACCGCGGACAACCAGTCAGACAGCAGCGTCGCCCCAATGCGATGCCTGAAGGTCAAGTCTCCTTCGTTGATGATGTTGGATCAACACAGGCATCACCAAAATCCTTCAGAGAACGACTGAACGCCATTGAGATGCGATAGCTCAGCTTGGACATCCCAAGATGTATGATGGTCACTGGCCTCAAGGCCTTTCGTCAGAGTAGCTCAGCTGGTTAGAGCACAGGATTCATAACCCTGA
>CAYWOE010000015.1:0-15908 GCA_964459855.1 uncultured Synechococcus sp.
GGCAGTTCATGAATCTGCTGACTTTTGGTTCCGTCACCGGCGTCGCCCTCGGGGCCCTCTATCCGGTGGTGAACTACTTCATCCCTCCACGCGCTGCAGGAAGCGGTGGGGGCACCAGTGCCAAGGATGAGCTCGGCAACCCAGTGACGCTCAGCGGCTGGCTCAGTGACCACGCCACAGGTGATCGCAGCCTGGTCCAGGGTCTCAAGGGGGATCCGACCTACCTGATCGTTGAAGGGGAAGATGCCATCGGCAGCTACGGCATCAATGCGATCTGCACACACCTCGGCTGCGTTGTGCCCTGGAACAGCGGCGCCAGCAAGTTCATGTGCCCCTGTCATGGCAGCCAGTACGACGCCACCGGAAAGGTGGTGAGGGGACCGGCTCCCCTCTCGCTTGCACTGGCCAACGTGAGCGTTGAAGACGACAACGTCTTCGTGAGCCAGTGGACCGAAACCGACTTCCGCACGGGCGAGAAGCCCTGGTGGGGCTGATCAACGACCTTTTTCCCACCGCTCTCTCCCCACTCACGCCTCCGATGCGCCGAATTCTCTCCCCACTCCTCGCAACTCTGATCCTGGGCATCGCCGTGTTCACGGCTCCATCAAGCAGCTGGGCTTATCCCTTCTGGGCTCAGCAGAATTACGCATCTCCCAGGGAGGCAACCGGCAAGATCGTCTGCGCCAACTGTCACCTGGCCAAGAAACTGACTCAGGCGGAGGTCCCGCAGTCGGTTCTGCCTGACACCGTCTTCAAGGCGGCGGTGAAGATCCCCTACGAGCAGGGACTGCAGGAGATCGGTGCTGACGGCAGCGATGTGGGAATGCAGGTCGGAGCGGTGATCCAGCTTCCCGACGGATTCACGCTGGCTCCCCAGGATCGCTGGACCGATGAGATGAAGGAGGAAACGGAGGGGGTTTATTTCACCCAGTACAGCGACGACCAGCCCAACATTCTTCTTGTTGGCCCCATTCCCGGTGACCAGCACCAGGAAATCGTTTTCCCTGTTCTTTCACCGGATCCTGCAACCGACAGCAACATCCACTTCGGTAAGTATCAGATCTTCGTGGGTGGAAACAGAGGCCGGGGCCAGGTGTATCCAACCGGTGACAAGAGCAACAACACCGTCTACACCTCTCCTGCCAGTGGCACCATTTCAGCCATTGAGGATGGTGAGAACGGAGCAAAGGTTGTCACCATCAGCAGCTCCGATGGTGAGAGCACCACTGAAACCATCCCCGTCGGTCCTGCTCTGATTGTTGGAGTCGGTGACGCCATCGACGCTGGCAGCCCACTGACCGATGATCCGAACGTGGGTGGCTTCGGACAGGTTGATGCTGAAGTTGTGCTCCAGAACCCCGTTCGCATCTATGGTCTGTTGGCCTTCTTCGCCGCTGTTTCGCTGGCCCAGATCATGTTGGTGCTGAAGAAGAAGCAGATTGAGAAGGTGCAAGCCGCTGAGGGCATCTGAGATCGGTGTTGATCCCTGCAATTTTCACGTCTCCCGGGCCCGAGCTGATTCAGCTCGGGCCTTTTGTGCTGCGCTGGTACGGACTGCTGATTGCAGTTGCCGTACTGATCGGACTCAACCTGTCCAGCTGGCTGGCGAAACAACGAGGCCTCGACAGCAATCTGATCAGTGACCTGCTGCCGATCCTGGTGCTGGCGGCGGTGATCGGCGCCCGCACGTATTACGTGGCATTCGAATGGGACTCCTACCAGCGGTCGTGGTGGGATGCACTGGCGATCTGGAAGGGAGGCATCGCCATTCATGGAGCCCTGCTTGGCGGCTCACTTGCAGTGATTCTCTTCTGCCGTTGGCGACGGGTGTCCTTCTGGGATGTCCTGGATGTACTGGTACCTTCGGTGGTGCTGGGGCAGGCCATCGGTCGCTGGGGAAACTTCTTCAATTCCGAAGCATTTGGGGTGCCGACGGATCTTCCATGGAAGCTGTTCATTCCTTTTGCCAATCGGCCGAGAGTGTTTGTCGATTCAGAGTTCTTCCACCCCACCTTCCTGTATGAATCTCTCTGGAACATCGCTGTCTTTGTCTCACTGATGGTGCTGTTCCGGCTTGGTCGCCAGGGCAAGATCCCACTGCCGGCAGGAGCGCTGAGCTGCATCTACCTGCTCAGCTACAGCCTCGGTCGGATCTGGATCGAGGGCCTGAGAATCGACCCTCTCTGTCTGGGAGGACAACCTCCTTTCTGTGATGGGGGCCTGCGCATCGCCCAGCTGATGAGTCTGACTCTCATGGTCATCGCGGGCTTCGGACTGTTCTGGCTGTATGGACGCAAGTCAGCGCTTCCCGATCCAGGCCTGAGAAGGGCGGATCCTTCATGACCCTGATCTCGATCGTGGGTGCCGGTCCCGGTGCACCTGATCTGTTGACGCGACGGGCTGAGAACCGCATCCTCAACGCCGATGTGCTGATCTGGACTGACTCACTGGTCTCCCCTCAGATCGCGGATCTGGCCTCTTCAGCGTGCGAACGGGTGCGGACCAGCACACTCACGCTGGAGCAGGTTCTGCCGCTGATGATCGAGCGCGCCAACGCCGGCAAGAACGTGGTTCGCCTGCACGATGGCGACCCCTGTCTTTACGGCGCTCTCAGTGAACAGGTCTGCGGACTTGCCGATGCTGGAATCGATGTGGAAGTGGTGCCGGGCATCAGCGCCTATCAGGCAACTGCCTCTGCGCTGAGAGCGGAACTGACCATCCCCGGGCTTGTGCAGACAATCGTGCTGAGCCGAACCGGTGGTCGAACCGGCGTGCCGGAACGAGAGGAGCTGAACCACCTGGCAGCCCTGCGAGCCTCGCTGTGCCTGTATCTGAGTGCTCGGCATGTGGATGAGGTCCAGGCCACGCTTCTTGAGCACTATCCGGCAGACACCCCTGTGGCGATCGGCTACAGGGTGAGCTGGCCTGACCAATGGCTCGATCTGGTTCCGCTTGCACAGATGGCGCAGATCACCCATGAGCGCAAGCTGATCCGTACAACCCTGTATGTGATCAGCCCCGCTTTTCAATCAACCAAACTGAGGTCGAAACTGTATTCGCCTGATCATGACCATCTGTTCCGGCCGAAAAGCTGAAAAAACTGGTCAGGTGGTGTTTTAAGATTGCATCGCTAGGGCGATTAGCACAGTGGTAGCGCACTTCCTTCACACGGAAGGGGTCACTGGTTCGAATCCAGTATCGCCCATTCAAATTGATTGACATGCCTGCAGGGCCTTCATTCTGGCCTGCAATCAATCACCCGGATCAAACGTGATATTGATCGATCAGGGGAAGCAAAACCCCTGAGGAGTGTTTTTTATCGAAAAATATTTCAGATCATCCTGACAGCCATTCAGGGATTTCTGAAAACATCTGATCGTAAAATCTTCAGCCGAATGCAATACACAGCGATCCACAAGTCATTGCACCTGCTCGATCAATCCTTGAGGAAGTGGCAATCGAACCAGGATTCCTGTCATGGCATATCAAACATCAGGGATATGCCCACCTGAGCGCTCTGAGCAGGTCAGCCCCAGCTCCATTCACAGCTCGATCGCATCCATCGTCTGAGGGCCAAGGATTCATGGATCACCACCGGCAGGACCCCAACCCCGTGCCATCGACAATCAGCTCGATCAGGTCATGGGATGGCTGCCACCCGTTCTGTGGAATTGCTGGTGCGTGAGCCAGGTGTGACCGCCCTGAAGATTCACCGGGCTGTTTCAACCTGATGATGGAGTTTCCGTCTCTGCAGGCAGCGGTGAATGTTGATGAGCCCGGTGACTGTCTATCGATGATGTGGATGAGAACTCCTCACTCGGATTGCAGGCTGTTGATCGTTGAAGTGTTGGTTCCCTGAACCGCTGGGTGTTGGTCACTACGGATGGATTTGGATTTTTCATGCAAGATCTCCACGTCTTCGGGTCAAAACCGGAGATGCGTCGAACGAAGGAGGGGTGGGACCCTCCTTTTTTTTGGCTGTCATTGATGCCATGTCGCCGTTCAATGAGTGAATCCGCCAAGATCTTCGTCGCTCGGGACCGTTCCATGCTTCGAATGAAAAACCCGATTCTTCAAAAGATCTGGGCGATCATCACCTGGCGCTGGCGCATGCAGATCGCCCTCAATGCCCCTTTTGCTCTGCTCTGGGTCGCCGACAAGACCAATCCGGCCGTGCATGCTTTCAACATGTCGGCCCTCACAGCACTACACGCTGAATGGCTGGCACCGATGATCGGAATCGCCTGAATTCGACAGACTCAAACCGGATCAGCGTCCCCGAAGAGTGAGCATCCAGAGCCAGATCGCAAACAGCGTTCCCACGGGAATCACGATCACCAGCAGCTGAGCGACCACCAGATTGCGAACTTCAGGATCCATCGTTCGGGCGACGATCGGTGCGGAGTTTTTTCCTGTATGGCCCAGCATGGCTTGGACGTTGAGACGTTGAACCGAACAAATTCACTGCCTGACCTCAGGGCTCCGCGCCGAATCAACATTGCCTGATTGCCACATTTGATCGTTACCTGCGATGTGGCAACTCTTGGTGTGTGCCTCGTGGCACTGACAGAACCACGAATCGAGCTTAATTTCACTCCAACAGTGTTAGTGAGGGTCGGATGTGGTTGTCGGATTCCGAGCAGGCAAGGAATGAAGCAACCGTCTCAACCCTGCAGGAGATCGGAGAACTGATTCGACAGGCCAGGATTGAGAGGGGACTGAGCTGCGATCAGCTGTCCGAGTCTTTGAAAATGGGCAGCGAGCAGCTGCAGGCCCTTGAGCGCGGGGATCTTGAGAAACTGCCGGAACCGGTGTTCATCAAGGCCATGACCCGCCGGGTGGCGTCCAAGCTCGGCCTTGATTGTGACCCCCTGATCAGCAGACTTCAGAGCGTTCTGCAAACGTCCGACACCGTCAGCAATGGGCCGGGAGCCCTTTCCGGCGGATCGGGCGAAGCAAGCTCCGAGAAACGGGAGGAACCCGTCTTTCCATGGCAGCGCATGGCGCTGGCTGCTCTGATGGTCGGCGCAGTCACCGGTGGAGCCATGGTGGTGGCCAGTCAGCGGCGCTCTGTTCAGCAGGCATCGATCAGAACGTCAACGGTGCTGAATGTGGACACGCAGACGCGCCATCAAGCCGTTGCAGCGAATGACCGGATCAAGGAGCCGGCTGAGGGAGTGATTTCCATCAGCAGCAAGGAACCCAGCTGGCTCTCGATCCGCAACGGCGAAGGCAAAGTCATTTTCGAGGGCACCCTCTCGGAAAGCAGATCCCTGCCTGCGCAACCCGATCTGGAGATCTACGCCGGACGACCGGACCTCGTGCTGGTCAGTCGCGGAGACGATGCACCCAAGGCCCTTGGCCCGATCAATCAGGTGCGCTGGTATCGGCTCAGCCCTGAACTCTGACTTTGAGATGCAGTCCGGTGACGTCCTTCACCAGTGCTGCGCAGCTTTCGAGACTCCACTGTTCAAGGCTGAGATTCTGATTCACGCGCTCTGGAACCAGCTCAAGGATCAGATCACTGCCTTTGACTTCAGCCTTCAGCTTCTGCACGACGGGATCAGGTCGCCGATCGAGCGCAGTGGCGAGGCGCAGCAACAGAGCCATCTGTGACACGGTCCGCCTGTTGTCACGTGTTTGAAGGGCCTGCCAGGATTCATGACGCTTCTTGGGAAGACTGCGGCGGTGATAACGGGCGATGGCCGCAATCATCAGATGCTCGGATTCCGAGTAGCCCAGCAGTTCCCCGTGACGGATGAGATACCAGGAATGCTTGTGATAGGCACTGAGATTGATGTGCTGACCGCAGGCATGGAGCATGGCGGCAGCCCAGAGAAGATCCCGTCCAGAGCCGTCATCTCGGTGCAGTGTTCTGTGAGTGCTGTCGTAGAGGTTGAGCGCATGGCATGCGACCCGTTCAGCACGGGCCTGATTGACCGCGAAGCGTTGCACCTGATGAATCACTGTTCGCTGGCGGATGCTGCTCTGGAAACTGAAGCGGTCTTCGAGGAGACCATGGCGCAGCATCCAGTCGACGATCAGCCCCTCGCGCAGAGCCCGCTCGCTCAGGACCAGTTCATCGACATCCAGCATCTGCATGGTGGTTTGCAGGATGAGCGAACCGGGCACGATGATTTCCGCACGACGATCGTTGATGGCAGTCAGACCGCGACGCTGTTCGGGCGTCATCACTGCGAGCCTGTCCACAACACGGTTCAGACGCTGCTTTGAAACCCTGTAGCCATGAAGCTTCAGCGGTGGACGGTCGTCTTCACTGGCAGCCAGCGCCCCGATGGCCATGGCCGTGCCACTGGTCGCCACGAGCACCGGCTTCTCTCCTGGTTCGATGCGTCGATGCACCTTGTCGACGGCGGGCTCCAGCGAGCCCTGAATGAACGCCTTCAGAAAGGATCGACGATGGGGAGGAATCGGATCGTCCTTGACGAAATCCCGCTGCAGTCTGACGGCCCCGACCCGTGTGCTTGTGAGCGCACGTGCATCCCGGCCATCCGCAAGGATCAGTTCCGTGGAGCCCCCTCCGATATCAAGCACCAGATGAGGACGATCGCCGAAGGGCATGCCTGACAACACCCCCAGGTAGATCAGTCGCGCCTCCTCAGGGCCACTGACCAGGTCCACCTCCAGATCGAGCTCGTCTTTGATGTTCTGAAGAAAATCCCGCCCGTTGGGAGCCTCCCGGACGGCACTGGTCGCGGCAACGACGATCTGCTCCACCTGATGGCTGACGGCAAGCTCGCGGAAGTGACGGAGACTCTCGAGACCTCTCGCCATGGCCTCGGGTGTGAGCTCCCCCGTATCGGGGTCCCTCTCTCCGAGACGGGTGCTGGACTTCTCTGCCAGTTCGATGCTGAAGGTGCTGAGAGCCACATCAATGGAGGCCACGAGCATGTGCGTGGAGTTGGTGCCCACATCGATTGCGGCCACGGTCCTCACTTTTCGCGACCGTCCCGGATCGGGAATCAATGAAGATCCCCCAGGCTGATTGTTGACATCCACCTCGGTCGCTGGGGAAGGCTCTGCACCTGACATGGCGCACCCTGATGGAGACGGGCCCACTCTGCCACCGGCGCTCCGGGGCGGGTCGCCGCTGATTAAGGTTCCGAAAATCAAGGCATCGGGTTCAACGCACTGTGACTGGCACGGCCTTTTCTCGCGTCATGTCCCCCTGGGTGGCTCTGCTGCGTTGGAACAAACCAAGCGGCCGTCTGATTCTTCTGGTCCCCGCTGGCTGGAGTCTCTGGCTGGCTCCTGGTGCGCCTCCATCGCCGACCCTGGTGCTCCAGATGTTGATCGGTGGCCTGGCTGTCAGCGGTGCAGGATGCATCGCCAACGATCTGTGGGATCAGACCATTGACCGTCAGGTGGAACGCACCCGGCAGCGACCACTCGCCTGCGGCGCGCTTAACAGGACCCAGGCGTCAGTGGTGCTGCTGCTGCTGCTGGCTCTTGCTCTGACGGTGGTTCTGAGTCTGTCCTCGCAGATGCTGCTCTGCCTGCAGCTGGCGCTTCTGGCGCTGCCGCCGATCCTGATCTACCCATCCGCCAAGCGATGGTTCCCTTTCCCTCAGGCGTTGCTGGCGATCTGCTGGGGCTTCGCGGTGTTGATTCCCTGGGCCGCGTTCACAGGCAGCATCACTCCGTCGACGCCTCTGATCGGCTGCTGGTTCGCCACCCTCTGCTGGACCTTCAGCTTCGACACGGTCTACGCGATGGCCGACCGACCGGATGACGCGCGCCTCGGGCTGCGCAGCAGTGCGCTGACCCTTGGGCGCAGGGCGATCAGAACCGTTCGAGCCGGATATGGTCTCACCGCTGCATCCCTGGCCGTGGCTGCTGCATCTGCGGATGTGGGGGTTCTGTTCTGGCCGTTCTGGGTCGTCGCCACCATCGGGCTCTGGCGCTCAACCCAAACTCTCCGAGCCGGAGAACAGCAGCCTGCCGCTGATTACGCCCGCCATTTCGGCCGTCAGGTTCAGATCGGGAGCTTGCTGCTGATCGGCCTTGTGCTGTCGCGTCTGGGCTGATGCCGCAATCCGCCGTCTCCTGGTCGACGCCGTCACCCCTGAAGCAGGGCGACAGGGTGACCATTGCGGCACCCAGCTCAGCCATCAGTGATGAGGCCAGCCTGTCGGCGGGGATCTCCGTGCTCCAATCATGGGGACTGAAGGTTCAGCCACCGACATGCCGGAATCGGTCCTGGGGCTACCTGGCGGGCAGCGACCTCGAACGGCTCAATGATCTCTCAGAGGCTGAGACGAGTCCGCTGCTGGCCTGTGCCCGCGGTGGCTGGGGCTCCGCCCGTCTTCTCGAGCAGGCTGTTCCCTGGAGAGAAGGGTGGTTGCTTGGCTTCTCGGATGTGACGGCTCTGCTCTGCAGCCGCATGGCCAGTGGCTTCGGAGGTGGCATCCATGGACCACTGGTGACAACGCTGGCCACTGAGCCTGCCTGGAGCCAGCAGCGTCTTCACGATCTGCTGTTCGGGCAATCTGTTGAACCGCTGCAGGGAACGGGCTGGTCAGGCGGGACGGTGAACGGTCCACTGGTCGCCGCGAATCTGACGGTGGCATCGCACCTCCTGGGCAGTCGGCACCTCCCCGATCTGCATGGCGCCATCCTGGTGATTGAAGACGTGGGCGAAGCTCCATACCGTCTTGATCGCATGCTCACCCATTGGCGTCTCGCCGGGGTGCTGCAGGGTCTGGCAGGTCTTGGCTTCGGTCGATTCAGTGATTGCGACGATGCTGGAAGCGATGACCCCGATCACAGCTTCAGTCTGGAACAGGTTCTGCGGGAACGAAGCAGTGATCTTGGTTGTCCTGTCGTCGCCAATCTGCCGGTGGGTCATGGCATCGGCGGCAACGCTGCTCTGCCGATGGGCGTCCGCGCCCAGCTGGATGGCGACAGCGGCAGCCTGAGCCTGGATCTGCCGGCTCAGCGCTGAGCGAGCAAAGCCTCCGCCACGGCGAGATCAAAGGGAGTGGTGACCTTGAGATTGGCGGCCCCGGCATCGAGCACCCGGACCGACCGACCCAGGCGTTCGAACAGGGCGGCATCGTCTGTGACCGACCAGCCCAGGGCCCTGGCCTGAGCATGCCCCTCACGCAGAGCGGCAACCGCAAAACCCTGTGGGGTCTGCGCTGCCCAGAGCTCGGCGCGATCGAGGGTATCGGTGATCAGTCCCTGCCCATCCACGCGTTTGATCGTGTCAGTCACAGGAGCCGCAGCGACCACCGCTTCACCTCCCCTGACCGCTGCAGCGCAGCGGTCAAACAGATGGGGGTCGACCAGACAGCGGGCACCGTCATGAATCAGCACATGCTCTGCATCAGCAGGGAGGGCAGCCAGACCGCGCTCAACCGATTCCTGGCGTGTGCCTCCACCCTCGATCCAGGCCACAGGCTTGGGTGCTTCCTGCAGAAGTGAGGTCATCTCCTGATGATCGGCAGGCTGGCCGATCACTCCGATCCAGCGGATGCCCTCGGCGGCACAGGCCGCCTCCAGCGTCCAGGCAAGCAAAGGCCTGCCACGGAGATTGAGCAGGAGCTTGTTGCGATCAGCTCCCATGCGCCGCCCACTGCCTGCTGCGGCAATCAACAGATGCACAATCGACTCCTGCTGCCAGCAGGCTGAAACGGCCTCCATACAATCAGCTCGCTCCCCCTGTGCCGCTGGTTCATGCGCGTTCTCGCCCTCAGCCCCGGAAGCGTTCAGCAACAGCTTGAGCGCCTGCCCGCTCTCGCGGCCGCCGCTGAGCAGCTTGAGGCCAGCCTCCAGGTGGCCTGTGATCCATCCCACCGCGCGTTATGGACCATGCTGCCTGCGGTCAAGAAAGTGATTCCCTTTCCGTTCGAAGCCGATCCGAACCTCTCGGACTGGGCCAATCTTCTCGGCCTGGTGAGGGAGCCTGACTTCCAGGCGTGCCTCAATTTCGCCACCGGACGGCAGGTGAATCTGATGCTGTCGATGAGCCATATCCCGATGCGGGTGGCCACGGAGGGGTTCGCCAGCACGGCCTCCGCCACGGTTGAACCTGGCTGGACACCACAGAAACTCGAGGCCTTCCTGAAGCCCATGGGTGTTTCGCTGAATGCCGATGACTTTCGACTGAGCCTGCCCGCGGATTCCATGGAGAAAGCGCGCAGCGCACAGCCCGCCGGAGACGGCCCGCTGCTGCTGCTGGCTCCGGGAGGATTCCCCGGTGACTGGCCGCAGGAACGCTGGACATCACTGCCGGAAACCATCCGCACCAAGCTGCCCCAGCTGCGCAGCCTTGTGTTGCGGTCAGACCTTCCAGTGGCCGAGCGTGCGGCGGCCGTGGCCTGCGCGGATGTCGTGCTCAGCAGTTGTCCGCTCACCCAGCTGATTGCCACCTACTGCGGACTGCCCCTGGTTGCCCTGGGGGCCAGGCCGGATCAGCTGCCCAGGAGGGATGTGATTCGCAGACTTGAGAACGAGGATCTGTCCTCGTTGTCCGTCTCCGATGTGATGCAGGCTCTCGGCTTCTGATGATGCGACCGAGACGCAGCGGACATCAGGGTCTGCTTGGCGTCCGTCCCCGCCATCTGCGCCACCTCGCACGTCCTTGGTTGCTGCCCGTTCTGGCACTGACCGTGCTGATCGTCGGTGGAGCCATCGGCTACCGGATCACGGAAGGATGGGACTGGGGGGATTGCCTCTGGATGGTGCTGATCACGATCAGCACCATCGGCTACGGGGAGGTGGAGCCTTTGTCCCAGCCAGGAAGGCTGGTCACGGTGTTGATCATTGCCGGCGGACTGCTGGTGGTTCAGCTGTCCATTCAACGGGTGCTCGGGTTGTCAGAATCCGGGTACTTCCGCCAGGTTCGGGAGCTGAGATTTCGCCGGATGCTGCGGCGCATGCAGGACCACGTCATTCTCTGCGGCTACGGCAGGATCGGTCGTGAGATCGGCGAGCAGCTGTTGCTGGAAAAGGCGCCGGTGCTGGTGGTCGAACTCGACCCTGATCGTAAAAAGGCTGCTGAAGAGCGAGGCCTGAGGGTGCTTCAGGCCGACGCAACCCTGGACGAAACCCTGATGGAGGCCGGACTGGATCGTTGCCGCAGCCTGGTGACCGCACTGCCCAGCAACGCGGCCAATCTCTACGTGATCCTGAGCGCACGGGGACTGGAGAAGCGTTGTCGTCTGATCGCCCGTGCAGACAGTGAGGAGGCGGCGGCGAAGCTTGAACTGGCTGGCGCCAGTGTGGTGGTGAGTCCCTATGTGGCCGGAGGTCGACTGATGGCGACCACGGCTCTGCGACCGCTGGCGGTCGACTTCACGGATCTGCTGGCGGGATCCGATTGTGAAATCGAGGAATTCCGTCTCAGCGGGGATCCGTTGCTGATGCGTCAGATCTCCGGTCACAGCCTGCAGGAACTGGACCTGGCACGTCGGACCGGGGCCATGGTGCTCGCGATCCGCGACAACAACACCCTGCTTGCCAACCCCAATGGCGAGGTCACCCTGGCCCCCGGCCAGATGCTTGTTGTGATGGGAAGCAAGCAGCAACTGCATGCCCTTCGCGGGATTCTGGGTGATGCCATCGATGCCGTGGAAACGATGCGCGGCATGCAGCCGAATGAATGAGCGTGGGGCATGCAGGTCCGTACGATCAGCCGGACGCAGGTTCTTGCATGAGCACCACCCGCACCCTTGATGGCCAGATCGCCCTGGTGACAGGAGCCAGCCGTGGCATCGGCCGGGCCGTTGCACTCGCCCTGGCCGAAGCCGGAGCGGAGGTGGTGGTGAACTACTCCAACTCTCCTGATGCCGCCGATGCGGTGGTCAGTGAGATCACGGGCTCGGGAGGCAGCGCCTATGCCCTTCAGGCCAATGTGGCCGATGAGGGGGCGGTGAATGATCTGATCAAGACGGTGATCGAACGCAGCGGACGGATCGATGTGCTGGTCAACAACGCCGGCATCACCCGCGACGGGCTGCTGATGCGCATGAAGACCGAGGACTGGCAAGCGGTCATCAATCTGAATCTGAGCGGTGTGTTTCTCTGCACTCGAGCGGTGGCCCGCCCGATGCTCAAGCAGAAAAGCGGCAGGATCATCAACATCACCTCCGTCGTGGGGTTGATGGGCAATGCCGGTCAGTCCAACTACGCCGCAGCCAAGGCCGGCGTTGTGGGATTCACCCGAAGCACCGCCAAGGAAATGGCCAGCCGCGGCATCACGGTCAATGCGGTTGCTCCTGGCTTCATCGCCACCGACATGACTAAGGATCTGGATGCTGAGGGCATCCTCGCGGCCATTCCACTGGGACAGTTCGGAACGCCTGATCAGGTTGCGGGAGCGGTGCGATTCCTGGCAGCTGATCCTGCTGCCGCCTACATCACAGGCCAGGTGCTTCAGGTTGATGGCGGCATGGTGATGGGCTGACGCGATGTCAGCGGGAACACAGTCGCATCAGCGCTCCAGCGGCTGCACGAGTTCATCTCTCAGCCTGCGGATCCGCTGCAGCAGTCTGAATCGTCGACTGCGCTCGGTCGCCGTGAGAAAGATACGGAGCGGCACATAGACCAGAGCCATGATTCCGGCCAGACCGGCCAGCAGAACGAAGAACAGCGCCCCTGAATCGGCCATGGTTCAACGCTAACGAGCGGAACCCCATCCAGCAGGGATTCAATGCTCGATGATTCGGCTTTCCCCACTTCCGGCAGCAAGTCAGCGGAGCTGTCGTTGTGGGACATTGACGACGGGTAACTGTCGAACATGGCCAAGCTTCTCAGTTTTTCGGATGAATCCCGCGCTTCACTGGAGCGGGGTATGAACGCTCTCGCCGATGCCGTGCGCGTCACCATCGGCCCGCGCGGTCGCAACGTGGTTCTCGAGAAGTCGTACGGAGCGCCCGACATCATCAATGACGGCGACACGATTGCGAAGGAGATCGAACTCGAGGATCCCTTCGAGAACATCGGCGCCAAGCTGATCCAGCAGGTGGCTTCCAAGACCAAGGACAAGGCCGGAGACGGCACCACCACCGCCACCGTTCTGGCGCAGGCCATGGTTGAGGAGGGACTGCGCAACACGGCTGCTGGTGCCAGCCCGATCGAACTCCGTCGCGGCATGGAAGCTGCGGTCGCGCATGTTGTGAAGGGTCTCGCCGAGCGAAGCCAGGCCGTGAGTGGCGATGCCATCCGTCAGGTGGCCACGGTGAGTGCCGGCGGCGATGAGGAAGTTGGCCAGATGGTGAAAGAGGCCATGGACAAGGTCAGCGTTGACGGTGTGATCACCGTGGAGGAATCAAAATCGCTGGCCACCGAACTCGACGTCACTGAGGGCATGGCCTTCGACCGCGGCTACAGCTCTCCCTATTTCGTCACCGACGGCGACCGTCAGATCTGCGAGTTCGACAATGCGCTTCTGCTGCTCACCGACCGCAAGGTGAGTGCTGTGGCGGACCTCGTTCCGGTGCTGGAAGCCGTGCAGCAGTCGGGCTCACCGCTTGTGGTGCTGGCCGAAGAGGTCGACGGCGAAGCTCTGGCCACACTCGTTGTCAACAAGAACCGGGGTGTGCTGCAGGTCGCCGCGGTCCGCGCACCATCCTTTGGTGAGCGCCGCAAGGCAGCTCTGGCGGATATCGCCATCCTCACCGGCGGCACGGTGATCAGCGAAGACCGGGCCATGACCCTCGAAAAAGTCACACTCGCTGATCTCGGTCGCGCCCGCAGGATCACCATCAGCAAGGACAGCACCACGATCGTTGCCGGTGAGGAGAGCCGCGAAGCCGTGGCGGATCGGGTGGCCTCCATTCGCCGTGAGCTGGACAACACCGAATCCGACTACGACCGCGAGAAGCTCTCCGAACGCATTGCCAAGCTGGCTGGCGGCGTTGCGGTGATCAAGGTGGGAGCCCCCACCGAAACCGAGCTCAAGAACCGCAAGCTGCGCATCGAGGATGCCCTCAATGCAACGCGGGCAGCCGTTGAGGAAGGCATCGTCGCCGGTGGTGGCTCCACCCTGCTGCAACTGGCGGAAAGCCTTGATTCCGTTGCCGCTGAGCTGCAGGCAGATCAGCGAACCGGCGTTGAGATTGTGCAGCGCGCACTGAGCGCACCTCTCAAACAGATCGCTGTCAATGCTGGAGCCAACGGGGATGTCGTGGTCGAGCAGGTTCAACGCTCCGGCCAGGGATTCAATGCTGTGACCGGAAATTACGAGGATCTGCTTCAGGCAGGCATCCTCGATGCCGCCAAGGTGGTTCGCCTCGGCCTCCAGGACGCAGTCTCGATTGCATCAATGCTGATCACCACCGAAGTGGTTGTGGCTGACAAACCTGAGCCGGCGGCTCCAGCAGCACCGGCTGGCGACCCCATGGGTGGCATGGGAGGAATGGGCGGCATGGGCGGCATGGGAATGCCCGGCATGATGTGATGTCCGGCCTGCGCGCCCGGTTGGCTCAGAGAGCCTGCACCAGGCGCGCGTGGATACGGCACACCGCCAGAGCCTCGCGCGGAGGCTTGCTGCAGAGATGTCCAAGCTCCCTGTTGAGAGCCTGAAGCTCTCCCATGGGCAGCCCTGCAACCGGGATGGAGAGGACCAGTCCGCCGACCATTGCCGGAAGGGATATCAGGCGCAGCATGGGATGAGTCTCGAGAGACTCATCCAGTCTGCCTTTTCAGCTCACGGCAGTAGGCGGCCACCTGAAGATCCACGCCGGTGATCGCTGTTCCGACAACCACCGCATCCGCTCCCCCGGCCGTGGCATCAGCTGCGGATGCCGCTGATGTGATCCCCCCCTCGCAGACGAGCACTGTGGACGCGGGCAGCTGTTGTCTCAGTGGCCGCAACAGATGCAGTCCCGGGGGAGAGAGCTGGGATGTGGTCTCGGTATATCCGAACAGGGTTGTGCCCACCCAGTCACATCCCAGAGCAGAGGCCCTCAGACCGTTCTCCACACTGTCGACATCAGCCATCAGAGTCGTACCGAGCTCTGATTTCGCACGCCTGACCAGCGTCTCGAGCTCTTCCCCGCAAGGTCGGTGACGCGACGTGGCATCCAGAGCAATCACATCAGCACCGGCCGCCCAGACAGATCTGACGTCCTGCCATCTGGGAGTGATGTAGACAGAACTGCCCGGGAAGGTGCGTTTCCAGAGGCCCACGATCAGGGCATCCGGGCAACGCTCGCGAACCGCCCCGATGTGTTCAGGGCTCTCAAGCCTCACCCCGACGGCCCCGTTGCGAAGGCTCGCCTCCGCCATGGCTGCGATCACATCGGGATGACGCATCGGAGAACCCGCAGGTGCCTGAACCGAAACGATCAGACCGCCCTTGAGATGCTCAAGGGCGAGGCGATTCACTGGCGAAACGAGCATGCCGCCTCAGGACGCCTTGGGCAGATCGTCCTGAGTGACAGGTGTCAGCCAGCGACGCAACCGTTGAGGACCGGCAGCCGGGACAGGGCGAAGAGCCGGGACGGAGGTGTCGGCAGGGATCTCTGGATCGCTCTCAGAATCGACGACACGACCCACATCATCCAGACAGTTCTTGAGCAGGGAGGTGAAACGATTCAGTCCAGGACTGGCAGCTTCAGGCTCAGCGGACTCGGCTGGTGACTGTTCATCCTCGGTTGCACCAGCCGGTTCAACCGATGCGACCGCAGTGCGAACAGGCTCCTGATCTGCCAGCAATGGAACCGCAGGCTCCTCGGCAGCCAGGAATGCAGCAGGAAGCGAGTGGACCCCGAAGCGATGAACCCACTGCAACTGAAGTCTTGCCAGCAACTGACGATCCTCCTGTTGAAGAGCCTGTTGCATCAGTCGCTGAAGATCGAGCTGGCGAGGGTCCTGATGCTGGTAAGGGGAATGGTTCACGGAATCAGGCGAGCTTGCGGTTGAGCAGTGGACGGATCAGC